>NZ_JVSR01000054.1:0-32025 GCF_001069785.1 Streptococcus parasanguinis | reverse complement strand
GCTAAGCGACTACCTTATCTCACAGGGGGCAACCCCCAACTACTTCCGGCGTTCTAGGGCTTAACTGCTGTGTTCGGCATGGGTACAGGTGTATCTCCTAGGCTATCGTCACTTAACTCTGAATGATTAAACATTCAAAATTGAACATCTATATTCTAACAAGTTAACCTTTCGTTGTCAATATCTTCTGACTCTTTGGATAAGTCCTCGAGCTATTAGTATTAGTCCGCTCCATTGCTCACACAACTTCCACTCCTAACCTATCTACCTGATCTTCTCTCAGGGCTCTTACTGATATAAAATCATGGGAAATCTCATCTTGAGGTGGGTTTCACACTTAGATGCTTTCAGCGTTTATCCCTTCCCTACATAGCTACCCAGCGATGCCTCTGGCGAGACAACTGGTACACCAGCGGTAAGTCCACTCTGGTCCTCTCGTACTAGGAGCAGATCCTCTCAAATTTCCTACGCCCGCGACGGATAGGGACCGAACTGTCTCACGACGTTCTGAACCCAGCTCGCGTGCCGCTTTAATGGGCGAACAGCCCAACCCTTGGGACCGACTACAGCCCCAGGATGCGACGAGCCGACATCGAGGTGCCAAACCTCCCCGTCGATGTGAACTCTTGGGGGAGATAAGCCTGTTATCCCCAGGGTAGCTTTTATCCGTTGAGCGATGGCCCTTCCATACGGAACCACCGGATCACTAAGCCCGACTTTCGTCCCTGCTCGAGTTGTAGCTCTCGCAGTCAAGCTCCCTTATACCTTTACACTCTGCGAATGATTTCCAACCATTCTGAGGGAACCTTTGGGCGCCTCCGTTACCTTTTAGGAGGCGACCGCCCCAGTCAAACTGCCCGTCAGACACTGTCTCCGTAGATGATGAACCTACCGGGTTAGAGTGGCCATAACACAAGGGTAGTATCCCAACAACGCCTCCATCGAAACTGGCGTCCCGATCTCAATGGCTCCTACCTATCCTGTACATGTGGCACAGACACTCAATATCAAACTGCAGTAAAGCTCCATGGGGTCTTTCCGTCCTGTCGCGGGTAACCTGCATCTTCACAGGTACTAAAATTTCACCGAGTCTCTCGTTGAGACAGTGCCCAAATCATTACGCCTTTCGTGCGGGTCGGAACTTACCCGACAAGGAATTTCGCTACCTTAGGACCGTTATAGTTACGGCCGCCGTTTACTGGGGCTTCAATTCATACCTTCGCTTACGCTAAGCACTCCTCTTAACCTTCCAGCACCGGGCAGGCGTCACCCCCTATACATCATCTTACGATTTAGCAGAGAGCTGTGTTTTTGATAAACAGTTGCTTGGGCCTATTCACTGCGGCTGACTAAAAGCCAGCACCCCTTCTCCCGAAGTTACGGGGTCATTTTGCCGAGTTCCTTAACGAGAGTTCTCTCGCTCACCTGAGGCTACTCGCCTCGACTACCTGTGTCGGTTTGCGGTACGGGTAGAGTATGATTAACGCTAGAAGCTTTTCTTGGCAGTGTGACGTCACTAACTTCGCTACTAAACTTCGCTCCCCATCACAGCTCAATGTTACAGAATTAAGCATTTAACTCAATTCACACCTCACTGCTTAGACGTGCACTTCCAGTCGCACGCTTTAGTTAGCCTACTGCGTCCCTCCTTCACTACATACTCTAGTACAGGAATATCAACCTGTTGTCCATCGGATACACCTTTCGGTCTCTCCTTAGGTCCCGACTAACCCAGGGCGGACGAGCCTTCCCCTGGAAACCTTAGTCTTACGGTGGACAGGATTCTCACCTGTCTTTCGCTACTCATACCGGCATTCTCACTTCTATGCGTTCCAGCGCTCCTCACGGTACACCTTCTCCACACATAGAACGCTCTCCTACCATACCTATAAAGGTATCCACAGCTTCGGTAAATTGTTTTAGCCCCGGTACATTTTCGGCGCAGGGTCACTCGACTAGTGAGCTATTACGCACTCTTTGAATGAATAGCTGCTTCTAAGCTAACATCCTAGTTGTCTGTGCAACCCCACATCCTTTTCCACTTAACAATTATTTTGGGACCTTAGCTGGTGGTCTGGGCTGTTTCCCTTTCGACTACGGATCTTAGCACTCGCAGTCTGACTGCCGACCATAATTCATTGGCATTCGGAGTTTATCTGAGATTGGTAATCCGGGATGGACCCCTCACCCAAACAGTGCTCTACCTCCAAGAATCTTAATGTCGACGCTAGCCCTAAAGCTATTTCGGAGAGAACCAGCTATCTCCAAGTTCGTTTGGAATTTCTCCGCTACCCACAAGTCATCCAAGCACTTTTCAACGTGCCCTGGTTCGGTCCTCCAGTGAGTTTTACCTCACCTTCAACCTGCTCATGGGTAGGTCACATGGTTTCGGGTCTACGACATAATACTAACTCGCCCTATTCAGACTCGGTTTCCCTACGGCTCCGTCTCTTCAACTTAACCTCGCATCATATCGTAACTCGCCGGTTCATTCTACAAAAGGCACGCTCTCACCCATTAACGGGCTCGAACTTGTTGTAGGCACACGGTTTCAGGTTCTATTTCACTCCCCTCCCGGGGTGCTTTTCACCTTTCCCTCACGGTACTGGTTCACTATCGGTCACTAGAGAGTATTTAGGGTTGGGAGATGGTCCTCCCAGATTCCGACGGGATTTCTCGTGTCCCGCCGTACTCAGGATACTGCTAGGTATAAAGACTATTTCGAATACGAGGCTCTTACTCTCTTTGGCTGACCTTCCCATGTCATTCTTCTATAATCTTTAAGTCCACATTGCAGTCCTACAACCCCGAAGAGTAAACTCTTCGGTTTGCCCTCCTGCCGTTTCGCTCGCCGCTACTCAGGCAATCGCTTTTGCTTTCTCTTCCTGCAGCTACTTAGATGTTTCAGTTCACTGCGTCTTCCTCTACCTATCCTTAACAGATAGGAGTACTAGCCATTAGCTAGTGGGTTCCCCCATTCGGACATCTCTGGATCGTCGCTCACTTACAGCTCCCCAAAGCATTTCGTCGTTTGTCACGTCCTTCTTCGGCTTCTAGTGCCAAGGCATCCACCGTGCGCCCTTATTAACTTAACCTTATTTTTGGTCTTGCGACCTAAACTCTTTAAATATTTACAGCGTTTCGGTTTATTTTCTTGTTACTATTTGATATAGATATTCAATTTTCAATGTTCAATCTTAACACCCTTACAGTGTTAATGGAGCCTAGCGGGATCGAACCGCTGACCTCCTGCGTGCAAAGCAGGCGCTCTCCCAGCTGAGCTAAGGCCCCACAAGACCTCTCAAAACTAAACAAGACCAACGTACAGGTTTCCATTTCCTTAGAAAGGAGGTGATCCAGCCGCACCTTCCGATACGGCTACCTTGTTACGACTTCACCCCAATCATCTATCCCACCTTAGGCGGCTGGCTCCAAATGGTTACCTCACCGACTTCGGGTGTTACAAACTCTCGTGGTGTGACGGGCGGTGTGTACAAGGCCCGGGAACGTATTCACCGCGGCGTGCTGATCCGCGATTACTAGCGATTCCGACTTCATGTAGGCGAGTTGCAGCCTACAATCCGAACTGAGACTGGCTTTAAGAGATTAGCTTGCCGTCACCGACTCGCGACTCGTTGTACCAGCCATTGTAGCACGTGTGTAGCCCAGGTCATAAGGGGCATGATGATTTGACGTCATCCCCACCTTCCTCCGGTTTATTACCGGCAGTCTCGCTAGAGTGCCCAACTGAATGATGGCAACTAACAATAGGGGTTGCGCTCGTTGCGGGACTTAACCCAACATCTCACGACACGAGCTGACGACAACCATGCACCACCTGTCACCTCTGTCCCGAAGGAAAACTCTATCTCTAGAGCGGTCAGAGGGATGTCAAGACCTGGTAAGGTTCTTCGCGTTGCTTCGAATTAAACCACATGCTCCACCGCTTGTGCGGGCCCCCGTCAATTCC
Organism: Streptococcus parasanguinis; assembly: GCF_001069785.1. GTDB lineage: Bacteria > Bacillota > Bacilli > Lactobacillales > Streptococcaceae > Streptococcus > Streptococcus parasanguinis_T. Next base: position 28,055 of record NZ_JVSR01000054.1, on the reverse strand, counting down.
TTTGAGTTTCAACCTTGCGGTCGTACTCCCCAGGCGGAGTGCTTAATGCGTTAGCTGCGGCACTGAGTCCCGGAAAGGACCCAACACCTAGCACTCATCGTTTACGGCGTGGACTACCAGGGTATCTAATCCTGTTTGCTCCCCACGCTTTCGAGCCTCAGCGTCAGTTACAGACCAGAGAGCCGCTTTCGCCACCGGTGTTCCTCCATATATCTACGCATTTCACCGCTACACATGGAATTCCACTCTCCCCTTCTGCACTCAAGTTAAACAGTTTCCAAAGCGTACTATGGTTAAGCCACAGCCTTTAACTTCAGACTTATCTAACCGCCTGCGCTCGCTTTACGCCCAATAAATCCGGATAACGCTCGGGACCTACGTATTACCGCGGCTGCTGGCACGTAGTTAGCCGTCCCTTTCTGGTAAGTTACCGTCACAGTGTGAACTTTCCACTCTCACACTCGTTCTTCTCTTACAACAGAGCTTTACGATCCGAAAACCTTCTTCACTCACGCGGCGTTGCTCGGTCAGGGTTGCCCCCATTGCCGAAGATTCCCTACTGCTGCCTCCCGTAGGAGTCTGGGCCGTGTCTCAGTCCCAGTGTGGCCGATCACCCTCTCAGGTCGGCTATGTATCGTCGCCTTGGTGAGCCGTTACCTCACCAACTAGCTAATACAACGCAGGTCCATCTCTTAGTGATGCAATTGCACCTTTCAAATCAATATCATGTGATATCGACTTTTATGCGGTATTAGCTATCGTTTCCAATAGTTATCCCCCGCTAAGAGGCAGGTTACCTACGCGTTACTCACCCGTTCGCAACTCATCCGCTCGGTGCAAGCACCAAGCTTCAGCGTTCTACTTGCATGTATTAGGCACGCCGCCAGCGTTCATCCTGAGCCAGGATCAAACTCTCATTAAAATAATTGTTTGTCTTAAACTCATTCTGTCACTGACAGATTTATTGTTTTTTTATTGTTCAGTTACTATAACCTTAGTTACAGCGCCCTGCACATTGGTTCGTCTTGTTCAGTTTTCAAAGGTCTTTGTCGCTCTCGCGCGACAACTATATTAGTATATCATGACCTACCCTTACTGTCAATACTTTTTCTCAAAAAATTTTATTTTTTTGAATGTTTTTTTAAAATAAAGAAAATAGAGAGGGAATCCTCTCTATTTATATTCTTGTCTGTATTTGTTTTCTTCAGCTTTGTTAGCCCATACATAATGACCTGGTTTAATTTCAACCATTTGTGGTTTATCTTCAGAGTAATCATGTTGTTCTGGATCGTAGATTTTTAGAACTTTTTTACGTTCTAGAATTGGATCTGGAATTGGGACCGCTGAAAGTAGGGATTGTGTGTACGGATGGATTGGGTGGTTAAATAGCTCTTCAGTTTCTGCCACTTCTACAATAACCCCTTTATAGATAACTGCAATACGGTCAGAAATGAAGCGCACAACTGACAAGTCATGGGCGATAAAGAGGTAGGTCAAGCCTAATTCTCTTTGGAATTTTTTCAACAGGTTCAAGACCTGCGCACGTACTGAAACGTCAAGGGCTGAGATTGGTTCATCCGCAATGACAAATTCTGGTTCCATGACAAGTGCACGGGCAATACCGATCCGTTGACGTTGACCACCTGAGAATTCGTGAGGATAACGTGTCAAATGTTCTGCTAGAAGCCCAACTTCATGCATAATATTTTTCACTTTTTCCTGACGTTCTTCTTCGCTGTTAAACAAATGGTGGTTGATCAAACCTTCAGAGATAATATAATCAACTGTTGCACGTTCATTCAAACTTGCTGCTGGGTCTTGGAAGATCATTTGAATTTTACGGATCAACTCTGATTTTTCACTATGAGAGTTTTTTCCGTTGATCTTGCGACCGTCATAAATAATTTCTCCAGCACTTGTATCATTCAAACCAATGATCGCACGCCCAATTGTTGTCTTACCACTTCCTGATTCACCAACAAGAGAGAAAGTTTCTCCCTTATTAATGAAAAAGTTGGCGTTCTTTACAGCAACGAATTTTTTACTTCCTTCACCGAAGGAAATTTCTAAATCTTTAATTTCAACTAATTTTTCAGTCATTTCCTTCCTCCTATTCTGTAATGTGAGTGAAGCCCATTTTTGAGCCAATCTTTTCGTGAAGGTTTTCGATTACTTCTGGTTTATGAACTGTTGGTGCATCTGGATGGAGCAACCATGTCTTAGCCCAGTGAGTATCGGTTACTTTGAAAGCAGGTGCCTCTTCTTCAAAATCAATCTGCATTGCATAGTCTGAACGAAGTGCGAAGGCATCTCCTTTGATTGGAGCATACAATGATGGCGGAGTTCCTGGAATAGAGTAAAGATCACCATCTGAGGTTGACAATTGAGGCAAGCTTGAAAGCAAGCTCCATGTGTATGGATGTTTTGGATCGTAGAAAATTTCTTCTACTTTACCAAACTCAACAATTTCTCCAGCATACATAACGGCTACTTTATCTGCAATACTTGCAACCACACCTAAGTCGTGGGTGATAAAGATAACTGTAAATTGGTATTCTTTTTGAAGGGATTTCAACAAATCAATGATTTGCGCTTGAATGGTTACGTCTAGGGCTGTTGTTGGTTCGTCACAGATTAAGATATCTGGACGGCAGGCCAAGGCGATGGCAATAACGATCCGTTGACGCATCCCACCTGAATATTGGAATGGATACTCATCAAAACGACGTTCCGCATCTGGAATTCCAACTTTCTCCATATAGTCCAAAGCCATTTCTTTAGCTTCTTTAGCTGTTTTCCCTTGGTGTTTGATAATGACTTCTGTAATTTGTGAACCAATTGTGTTGATTGGGTCCAAACTTGTCATTGGGTCTTGAAAAATTGTAGCGATCTTAGATCCACGAATATTTTCCCAATCTTTATTCGATTTCAAATCTGTCAATTCTTGACCACGGTATTTAATCGAACCTTGGGCAATACGGCCATTATCTTCTAACATTCCGGTGAACGTCTTTGTCAAAACTGATTTCCCTGAACCTGACTCACCAACCAAGGCAAGAACTTCACCTTCTACTAGCTCAAGCGATACGCCACGAATCGCTGTCAGTACGCGATCGCGCACGTCAAATTCCACTACGATATCTTGAGCAGATAAAATAATATTGTTATTTGATGTCATATCTACTCCTCCTATCTATGTGTACGTGGGTCGCTGGCATCGGCCAAGTTTTGTCCGACGATAAAGAATGACAAGGATACTAAAATCAAAACAGTAAGTGGAATCCAGAATAGGTAGGCATTTGTAGTTACGTTTTGAGAATAGTCAGAAATCAACCGTCCCAAACTTGGAACTGTGATTGGAAGACCAAGTCCGAAGAAGGAAAGGAAAGCTTCGTAAGAAATAAAACTTGGTAACATTTGTGATGTCTGGGTCACGATTACAGATACCAATTGAGGTAAAATATTTTTCGTAACAATTTTCAACGTTGGTGTTCCTAATGTTCGACTGGCCAAGTTGTACTCCAAATCACGGTAACGCATGATTTGAACACGAATCATGTAGGCAATTCCGATCCATCCTGTTAAGGACATGGCAAGAATCAAATTCCAGAAACCAGATCCCATTGAGTAAGTCAAGACGATAACGATCAACATAAATGGAATATTTGAAATAACGTTATAAACTTCCATCATGATACGGTCGATGGATTTTGAGATTCCCCAAATTCCACCAACGATGACTCCGACCACCACGTTAATAACAGTTGCGATAAAGGAAATGATAATCGAATTTCGAGCACCAAACCAAACTCCATCAAAGAGGGATTTACCGTTGTTATCTGTACCAAAGAAAGCTTTGGCACTTGGTGGATTCAAACGTGCTGAAAAGTCATTTACCTTACTTACATCGTTGTAATCAAAATTTGAAAACATCGGGTAGATAAAACTCATCAAGAGAATCCCAATCAAAACAGCAAGCATAATGATCGTGGTTCTTTTTTTAAAGAATTGTCTGAATACAGATTTCCAGTATGAATACGCTGGAGCATCGATTACTTCAGAGGCAAAGTCATCGCGTTTTACAAACTGAAATTTATTTTTATCGATTGTAGCCATTATTTGCCTCCTTTCGTATTCGTTAATTTAATCCGTGGATCAAGCACTGTCATCAAGATATCACCTAACATGGCAGCAAAGATACCAAGCGATGTGAAGATGAAGACAAGTCCGATAACCATGGTGTTGTTTGATGCTTTAATAGAGTCAATCAACATTTTACCCATACCTGGGAAAGCGAAGACTGTTTCAGTCAGCGTCGCACCTGAGATAACTCCAATAATAGATGTCGGAATACCAGATACCAATGGAACCATCGCATTTTTGAAGATGTGTTTTTTTGAAATCTCACGTTCTGACAATCCTTTTGAACGAGCAAAACGGACGAAATCTTGTGAATGGATATCGATCATGTAACGACGAATCCAAACGGCGTTAAATGGTGCACTCAATAAACCAAGAATCAGAGACGGCAATACATATGAACGCCAGTCCTGTGCTCCAAGAACTGGGAATGAGTCTGGAAGCCCAAAGAATGAACCTGCTAAACGGACAATGTAGACCGAAGCAATGGTTGGAAGAGACATCATAAATGTCAAAGCAGCTGTTGAGATGCTATCAAACCATGAGTTCTTGAACAGAGCCATGTAAGATCCTAATGGGATCGCAATCAAATAAGAAATTGCAATACCGATCAAACCAATGATTGAAGAAGATGCAATCATGGATGGATTCTCATAGTTGCTCAACGTTGCTGTATAAGCGTCCCCTTTACCAAATCGACTGATATCTTGTGAGTCTGCCTTACTTGGTGATTTGTAGGTACGTGAGTAGATATCGATTGAAGATGTCTTTTTACCTGTTGGGAAGTTCACTTCACTCTTCTTAGTTGTTCCTTGTCCTTGTGTAATAACTTGAAGAACAGGGGTATTTGAATAAGTTGGATATGAATTTCCAAGGTTTAAGGTCACAAAGTTTTGGTGTACATATGGGAATTGACCATTAAAGTACAAGAGGTATTTGTGTTTCGTACCAGAACCTACAACTGACCAACCAATAGACGGATCATTTTCAATACGGATATAGCGTTTGAGGTTTGGATTTGAAGCATCTTTCACCCAACCTGGATGATCAAACTGAATCAAATTCGCATAGAAGCTGACGACACGTTCAAAAACTGGAATTTCACGCACCGCATAGAAAGACTTACTTTCTGGGAAACGTTTCAACTGCCAACCATGACCTAATTTGTTAATGTATTCCTTATAGATCTTTTCATTGGCAGTTGTCGCATCAACTGTTACAGAAGAATCTTCTTTACTTGCTTTTTGTTGCAAGCTCTTTGAATCCATGTATTCCAAATAACCCATGCGATCGTAGACAGTATTTTCGTAGTTGATCTTCGAATCTTTTGTCTTCGCTACTTTATTGTAGTTGGGGTCATTTTTAAAGATGAGATTTCTCGGTGTTAGCGTATAGATAATCATGTAGGTTAATGTCGTGACGAGAAAGATCGACACTAACGAACGCAAAATACGCATAAAAACATATTTTTTCATATTTCATTCCTTTAATGTCCAAAAGAACTTTCTCCCCTAGAAGAGAAAGTTCTAATGAAAAGCAATAATTTAATTATTTAACGTGTTTTTCAAGATCTTGTTGAGCTTTTTTGTTTGACTCAGCTTTTTCTTTTTGCCATTTTTCACGTGCTTGTTCGTATTGTTTCTTAGTAACAGGTTCATCTTGAACTTCTACATATTTGAAGTAAGCAGATCCTTTGTTACCTGTTTGAGCTGATGGGCCAGAGAATGGAACCACTTTAGAAACAACTGTTGCTGCGCCTGTGCTTGACATTGTTGGGATTACCAAGGCACTATCACTCAACCAAGCTTGAGCAGTAGCATATTTTTCGTAACGTTTAGCTACATCAAGTGATTCGCTATTAGCATCTGCAAGAAGTTTCGCATACTCATCCAAGCCAACTGCTTTGGCTGAAGCATTATCTACACCACCTGCAAAACCAAGGTAAACTTTTGTTTGGTCTTCTGATGATGGTTGAAGAGTATCAAGGTAAGTTGATGGATCATCGTAGTCTGGGTTCCATCCGACCAATCCTTGAAGATCCCAATCTGCATCTGCAGCTGATGGAACATTCAATGTGATGTTCAACACTTCGTCTTGGTCCATCATTTGAAGGTCAAGAACGACATTGTCTTTACCAAGAGTATCTTCCACTGTTTGTTTCAATGATTGCATCCGTGAAACAAAGTTTGTAGAGTTTTGTGCTACTGGTACGTCAATATGAATTGGGAATTGAACGCCATCTTTTTGAAGTTCAGCTTTTGCTTTTTCAAGTTGTGCTTTTGCTTTGTCTTTGTTGTAAAGACCGTCTTGACCATCTGCAAGGTTGACACCTTTCCATTGGTCTCCATAAGTAGTCAACTTATCTGCAACCACATCTCCAAAGTCTTTCCCATTAACTTGTACAAAAGCAGGAGCTGTATAGGTATTACGGATAGCTGGTTTAGCAAATGCTTTACTATTTACTTGCGCTGAATAGTTTTCACGATTCAAGGCAAAGGTGATAGCTTGACGGAAATCTTTGTTTAAGATTGCTTTCTTAGTAGAAGATTTTTCAGCATCTGATTTCTTAGCTGTGTGTTTGTAAGATTGACGATCAATGTTGAAACCAAGGACTGCTACACCTGAACCAGCCGGTGTGTTGTAAATGTTGTCTTTATATTTTTTCTCTACTGTAGCAAAGTTTGAGCTTGCTGGGAAAAGACGAGCAACTGTATAAGCTCCATCAGAGAAGCCACGCGCCAATGAATCTTGATCTGATCCATCGTAGTAGGTAAGTTTCACTTCTTTAAGGTGAACGTTTTTCTTATCCCAGTAGTTGTCATTCTTTTCAAATACAACAGATGATTTTGACGTAATAGATTTAAGAAGGAATGGTCCGTTTGCAAGGATTGATTTCACATCGTTTGGTTGACCAAAATCATCTCCCTTACTCTTCAAGAACTCTGTGCTAATTGGGAACAAGATTCCGTTTGTTGTTTTAGAGTTCCAGAAGGTTTCAGGTTTATTCAATGTATATTGAAGTGTGTAATCGTCAACAGCTTTGACACCAACTTGGCTAAAGTCTGTAGTTTTTCCTTGTACATAATCATCCAAGCCTTTGACAGAACCTTGAACAAGTGAAAGGGTTTCAGATTTTTTATCAGCAGCGTGTTTCAAACCAGTTACGAAGTCTTTGGCAGTCACTTCACCATGTTCTTCACCATCTGCATCGTACCATTTAACCCCTTTACGAATCTTGTAGGTATAAGTCAAACCATCTTTTGAAACAGACCAATCTTCTGCAAGTGATGGCACAAGATTTCCATACTTGTCATTTGCCATCAAACCATCTACGACATTTGTAGTGATATCATGTGTAGCAGCTTTAGAAGATACAGTGTAGTCCAAAGTTTGAGGATCATCTGTGTAGACATAACCATAGTTTTTGTCTTCACCTGAGCTTGCTTTACTAGTATTTGAACCAGAACATGCAGCCAACAATCCAGCTGCAAGGAGTGTTACTCCGGCAACTGCGAATACTTTACCTTTTTTCATAGGAATTCTCCAATAGTTTTTTTAGATTTGTTTAAGATTATATCACAAGTAGAAAAAAAAGTAAACTAAATTTTCTGAATATTTGCTTCAACCCCATCCAAAAACCTTGTTATGATTGACTTTTTAGCCTAATTGATGATTTTACGATTTTCCATTGATCATTTGTATGATACAATAGAGAGGACTAAGCAACGAGGAAACAACTGTGAAAAAATTCTTTCTTTCTTTTTTAACCTTCATGCTGCTGTTATGCAGTTTACCTTATCAAGTCGTTCTAGCAGATGATCTGGATCTTCCTGCTCAAAGTGCTATTGCTGTTGAAGCTGATACAGGTAAAATTTTATATGAAAAGGATTCAGAGAAAAAGCGAGATGTGGGGGGTCTATCTACACTCTTGACCACTTATCTGATTTTCGAAGCTATTCATGAAAAAAAACTTTCTCTAAAAGATCCTATCAAATTGTCTGAGAAAGCTCTGGCTTTAAATGATATCGAAGGTGCTGGTACTCTTCCTATGGAAGCGAACCAATATACGGTTGAACAGTTATTGACTGCTCTTTTAGTTGGAAATTCTAGTACTGCTGCCTTGGCCTTAGCTGAGAAAGTGGGGGGCTCCGAAAAAAGCTTCGTTGAAAAAATGAAGCAAAAACTTTCTGAATGGGGCATTCAATCTCCTCATTTAATTAATGCTACCGGATTAAATACTCAAACCATTAGCGGAGATCCTGACGGGAAAGGAGACGAAAATCAATTGAGTGCTTATGATATTGCTGTTATTGCCAAGCACTTACTTCAGGATTTTCCTGAAGTGACCAAATATACTTCAAAACCCACTGCTCTTTTTTCAAACACGCAGATTGAAAACCCCAATCTGATGCTAGAAGGCATGCCGAATTACCGTTCTGGAGTTGATGGCCTACGGGTCAGCAACTCTACCAAAGGTGGCATCACCTTTGCTGCATCAACGACGCAAAATGGCATCCATATGATCACTGTTGTCCTAGGAGTGGAGGCAGTTGACGGTGATCCGTATGCACGTTTTGTGGCTACTTCTTCTCTGATGAACTACGTGGTACGGACCTTTGTTTCTTCCATTGTCGTTAAAGAAGGAGATCCCTACGGAAAAAGTAAGGCAACTATCATAGATGGGAAGTCAGAGACTGTTTTAGCTGTTGCAAAAAAAGACTTCTATATCGTCGAAAAGCAAGGCAGTCAAGCGGAACCAAAAATTCAATTCAAGAGTGACCAAGAATCATTCCTAGCACCTGTCAAATCAGGTACTAATCTTGGAAAATTACACTACACTGATCCAGATAAAATCGGACGTGGCTACTTAGAAGATCAAGAGCCTACGGTCGATATGGTAGCAGGAAGAACCATTGAGAAAAGCTTTTTCTTAAAGGTTTGGTGGAATGAATTCGTTCGTTATGTCAACGAAAAATTATAAGAAAAAAATCACAATGGAGTCAGGTCCATTGTGATTTTTTTGCTATTAAAACGGATTATCCTACAGATCCTTCCATTTCATAGCTAATGAGTCGGTTTAACTCAACAGCATATTCCATTGGAAGTTCTTTTGTAAAGGGCTCTACAAATCCCATGACAATCATTTCTGTCGCTTCTGATTCAGACAGACCACGACTCATCAAATAATAAAGTTGTTCTTCTGAGATTTTTGAAACCTTAGCTTCGTGCTCCAAAGCAACTTGTGAGTTGTGGATTTCATTAAATGGAATCGTATCTGATGCAGATAAATCATCCATGATAATGGTGTCACACTCGATGTGAGAAACTGATTTCTTGGAATTTTTGTTAAAGGTAACTTGTCCACGGTAGTCTACCTTTCCACCACCCTTCGCGATGGATTTGGATACGATAGACGAACTAGTGTGAGGGGCATTGTGGATCATCTTAGCACCTGTATCTTGGTGTTGACCTGCATTCGCAAAGGCAATGGACAACATGGTCCCACGCGCTCCTTCTCCATCTAGATAAACAGATGGGTACTTCATGGTTGTCTTCGCTCCTAAGTTCCCGTCGATCCACTCAACTGTGGCATCTTTTTGAGCTTTGGCCCGCTTGGTGACCAAGTTGTAGACATTGTCAGACCAATTTTGGATGGTCGTGTAACGCATATAAGCACCATCTAAGGCAAAGATCTCAACAATCGCTGCATGGAGGCTATTGCTTGAATAGGTCGGTGCTGTACAGCCTTCTACATAGTGAACACTTGCTCCCTCATCTACGATAATCAAGGTACGCTCAAACTGACCTGTATTTTCATTGTTGATACGGAAGTAAGTTTGAAGAGGGACGTCTACTTTTACGCCTTTTGGTACATAAATGAAGGTTCCACCGGACCAGACTGCTGAATTGAGAGCAGCCAATTTGTTATCCGTTGGTGGCACTAACTTCGCAAAATACTGTTTGAATAGTTCTGGGTATTCTTTTAGGGCAGAATCCGTATCGGTAAAGATAATCCCCAACTTTTCAAACTCTTCTTTCATATTGTGGTAAACCACTTCTGATTCATACTGAGCAGAAGCCCCTGCTAAGTAAGCACGTTCTGCTTCAGGAATCCCGATACGCTCAAAGGTTTCCTTGATTTTCTCTGGAACTTCGTCCCATGAACGGGCAGGTTTATCCGAAGGTTTTTGATAATAGATCAAATCATCAAAGTCAATCTCTGATAGATCGGCTCCCCAGGTTTGCATGGGCATCTTTTTGAAGGTTTCAAAAGATTTCAAACGGAATTCGAGCATCCATTCTGGTTCATTTTTTGCTGCAGACAATTCACGAATAACCGCTTCATTCAATCCCTTCCCGGTAGAGAGAATGGGTTGAACATCATCGTGAAATCCAAATTTATATTCACCGAGATCAATTGGTTTCGGTTCGACTCTTTCTTCAGCCATAATTTCCTTTCTTTCTCTGTTTCTTCTTTTAACTATTTGCTACGTTCGATCGCTTTTTTAAGAGCATTCCAGGAGAGGGTCGCACATTTAATCCGTTGTGGAAATTTTGAGACTCCAGATAAGAATGCCGCGTCCCCTAACTCCTCTTGCCGAGGATCTGATTGGCCTTGGACCATTTCTGAAAAGACCTGTGCCAACTCTTCAACTTCCTCTTTTGTTTTTCCCATTACAGCATCTGTCATCATACTAGCTGAAGCCGTTGAGATCGTACAACCTGAATTCACAAAGGCAATATCTTCCACCCTGTCATTCTCATCAAATTTCACACTTAACTGGATCACATCTCCACAAGTTGGATTGTTGAGTTGGATCTGATCAACATCTTCAATCTGCCCTTGGTGATGGGGGTGTTTTGAATGATCGGCTACGACCGCCATGTACAGCGAATCTAATTTAGAAAGTGCCATTGAAAAACTCCTTTGCTTTGATCAATGCCTCAATTAATTTATCACAGTCCGCTTTGGTGTTGTAGATATAAAAACTTGCTCTCGTTGCCGCTGGGACTTGTAGGTATTGAAGGAGCGGTTGTGCACAGTGGTGACCTGCACGAACAGCAATCCCTTCATAATCTAGTGCTGTTGCTAAGTCGTGCGGATGGAGATCTCCTAGATTGAAGGAAATGACGCCAGAACGTTGGGCTAAGTCTTGGGAACCATAGATGGTCAAGTCTTCGATAGCCTGTAATTTTGGAAACACATAGGCAATCAATTCTTGCTCATGCGCTTCTACTTGGTCCATACCCAGCTCTTCTAAGTAATCGATTGCTGCACCAAGACCAATTGCACCAGCCATATTGGGTGTTCCAGCTTCAAATTTCCAAGGCAATTCCTTCCAAGAGGCAGATTGTTCGTAAACAAAGTCAATCATCTCGCCCCCAAACTCGATCGGAGACATTTGCTCTAAGATTGCTTCCTTCCCATAGAGGACACCAATCCCTGTTGGTGCAGCCATCTTATGGCCAGAAAAAGCAAAGAAATCCGCATCTAAGTCTTGTACATCAATGGCCATATGAGGGGTTGATTGAGCCCCATCTACGACCATGAACGCTCCAACTTCATGAGCTAATCGAGCAATTTCCTTGATCGGATTGATCACCCCTAAGACATTCGAAGCATGGGTGATAGAGACAAATTTTGTCTTCTCACTAAGCTTGCTCTTTAAGTCCTGCATATCCAGTAAGCCATCTTTTAGATAGACATAGACCAGTTTTGCTCCTGTCTTCTTGCAGGCTTGCTGCCAAGGAATGATGTTGGAGTGATGTTCCATGATGGAAATCAGGACTTCATCCCCTTCCTTTAGGACTTCTTCTGCGTAGCGGGCTACCCAGTTGAGTCCGGTCGTTGTCCCTCTTGTAAAGAGCACTTCCTTGGTTGATGAAGCATTGATAAATTTTCTGACTTTCTCACGCGCTGCTTCATAGGCTGCTGTCGCTCGTTCAGCCAAAGTATGGACTCCACGGTGAACATTGGCGTTATCTTGCAAGTAATAGTGATTAACTGCTTCAAGAACACGTTTAGGTTTTTGCGTCGTCGCTGCATTATCTAGATAAACCAAAGGCTCATCGTGAACTAGTTGATCGAGAATGGGAAAATCTTGAGCAATCGTATTTTTATCTAGCATTGTTTCTCCTTAGCGTTGAGATAACTTTTCTTCAATGGTGGCAATCATTTCATCACGTACTTCTTTAACTGGGATTTCAACAATCACAGATCCCAAGAAACCACGCACCACTAAGCGTTCCGCTGTGTGTTGATCCAGACCACGACTCATGAGGTAATACATATCTTCTGGGTCCACTTGACCGATCGATGCAGCATGGCCTGCTGTGACGTCATTTTCATCAATCAAGAGGATTGGGTTGGCATCTGAACGCGCTTGATCCGATAACATCAAGACACGGCTTTCTTGCTGAGCATCTGCTCCTTTAGCCCCCTTGATAATATGACCGATTCCATTGAAGGTCAAGGTTCCTTTTTCAAGAATGACACCGTGTTGCAGGATATTTCCGATTGAGTTACAACCAAAGTTGGTCACGCGGGTGTCAATTCCTTGCACCTGACGACCACTTGATAAGGCGACGACCTTCAAATCAGCGTGACTTCCATTTCCAACCAAGTCACTGTCAAAATCTGCAACAACATTGCCTTCATTCATGACACCGATGGCCCAATCAATGCTGGCATCCTGTCCTAGTTTCCCACGGCGACTGATGTAGGCTGTGACATTTTCACCCAGGCGGTCAATCGCCGCAAATTTCACTTGAGCACCTGAGCGGGCGATCACTTCAACCGTCACATTAGCAGTTGCTTTTGCTGTGCCATCACCTTTTGATTCCAAGCGTTCCAAATAGCTGAACTTACTGTTTTTACCAGCGATAATCAAAATGTGTTTGTTAAAAGGTACATCACTATCACTATCCTGATAGAAAATGCCTTCGATTGGTTCTGAAATTTCGACGTTATCTGGAATATAGAGGACAGCCCCACTATTAAAATATGCTGTGTGGTAAGCTGCTAGTTTGTCATCATCGTATTTGACAGAAGACATAAAGTAGTCTTCCACCACCTGCGGAATTTCATCTAAGGCAGAATGGAAATCTGTGAAGAGGACCCCTTGGTCTGCCAAGGCTTGTGGCACCTGTTCAAAAACAGTCTGAGTTCCAACTTGGACTAATTTTAAATTTGAATCAAGGGCTGTAAAATCTGGAACATTGGCAGAAGCCTCGCTTTCTGTGATCGTCCCGTCCCCAAGATTCCAACGGTGGAATTTGACGCGTTCAATCGCTGGTAATTCCAACTGATCGATCTTGTCAAAAGCTTGTTTTCGTAAATCTTGCAGCCAACTTGGTTCAGCATGCAGTTCCGAAAAGAGGGTAATATTTTCAATACTCATTTTTTTCTCCTAATAAAGATACTATCTGTTTGATTTTATGACAACATTAGATCACTAGTCATCAGGTTATAGTTCTTCTTTATAGTCGTAACCGAGTTCTTCTGCAAGTTGGGCGTATCCTTCCCGTTCCAAGCGTGCAGCCAATTCTGGTCCACCTGAAAGCACGACACGACCTTCCATCATCACATGAACTACGTCAGGAGTAATATAGTTCAACAAACGTTGGTAGTGGGTGATGATCATTGCTCCAAAACCTTCACCCCGCATCGCATTAACCCCTTTAGATACGACCTTAAGAGCATCAATATCCAAACCAGAATCAATTTCATCCAAAAGAGCAAATGTTGGCTCCAACATCAATAATTGAAGGATTTCATTCCGTTTTTTCTCACCACCAGAGAATCCTTCATTGAGGTAGCGTTCTGCCATCTCTTCTTTCATGTTGAGCAATTCCATCTTTTCATCCAATTTGTTAATGAAGTCACGAATGGAAATCTTCTCGTCCTCTTCTTTACCAGCATTCATGGCTGCACGTAAAAATTCTGCATTGGTAATTCCTGGGATTTCTGAAGGGTATTGCATAGCAAGGAACAAGCCCATCCGTGCCCGTTCGTCTACTTCCAATTCCAAGATGTTGACACCGTCAAACAGAACCTCCCCTTTGGTCACTTCATAATTTGGATTTCCCATAATCGCTGCTGACAGAGTCGATTTACCTGTACCATTTGGTCCCATAATCGCTGCGATCTCACCAGTTTTTAGGGTTAGGTTTACACCTTTTAAAATTTCTTTGCCTTCAATTTCAACGTGAAGGTCTTTGATTTCTAATGTCGACATTGCATTCCCTTTCTTTTTACTTTGAAGTATGGAAGGTTCTCAAAGCAAAGATTCCTTCATCACAAAGTATTTTTTTACCTTTCAAGTATATCAAAAAAAAGCCTAAATGGCTTTTCTTTTGATTAGAACTATTCTTATTTAGTTTTTTCTTTTCGTTTTTGACGAACTTCCTCCCGGTAGGAAGAATTCCCTATATAGCGCAGAACATTTAACAAAGGACTATGACTTGGCCCCAGAACCCCAATCAATTCTGCTAACAGCTCTACTCCAAACAAGAGCCCGATCACAAGTAAGACGCCCCCAATGCGAGTAGAGATATTAAGCAGCAAAGAGATCATCGAAAAGATCATCGAAATTCCATAGATTACCAATACGGTTCCTCGATGGGTTAACCCCAAAGAGAGCAGACGATGATGCAAATGATTGCGATCCGGCTTGTAAAATTTTTGACCAGAAAGGGTCCGACGGATAATCGCCAAAAAGGTATCTGTAATCGGCACTCCAAGGATAATCATAGGGGTGACTACTGCAACTGCTGTTGCATTTTTCAAACCTTGCAGGGACAAGACAGAAATCATAAAACCGATAAACAGAGCACCGGTATCTCCCAAATAGAGAATGGCCGGATGGTAGTTAAAGGGAAAGAAACCAGCAATGGACGCAACCAAGACAAAAATGGTCATGGTCAGAAAGAGGTTGGGTACTGGTAGAAAGAAATAGGACACAATCCCCATTGTCACTAGGGAAATAATAGAGACCCCACTCACCAAGCCATCCAATCCATCAATCAGATTGACTGCATTGGTAATGGCAACAATCCAAATCACTGTCAAAAGATAGGAAAGCCACGGTTCAAAATGAAGTAAGGGACCACCAAATGGAATCTTGAAATCATTCAGCCGAAAATCTGTCAAAAACCAGACTAGACTCGCTGCAAGCAGGATACCGATTATCTTTTTCTTGGCTGACAACTCTTTTACATCATCAATCAAGCCTGTGAGAGCAATAATCCATCCCGCTCCTACGACCGGCAAGGTATAGGATAGGTAACTTTTGATTGGGGCAGTGGTGGATGTCAGCATAGGAATAAAGACGAGAGTCGCAATTGAAAAAGCGATCACAATAGACAGTCCACCCGCGCTTGGCATGGGCTTGGTATTGATCCGACGCGCATTCGGATAATCCACTGCATCAATCTTAAAGGAGAATAAGCGAACCAAGGGCGTCAATACCAAGGCAATCATAAAAGTCCCAATCAGCACCAGAACAAATTGCAAGGAAAAGGACATCATAAGCTAGCAACTTTCTTCAAATTCTCAATCGCACCAGACACCATCAATAAGTGGCCGTGTTCCTGCAGAACGGCTCGTGTCACTTCTGAATCATCTGCATACTCCCGAATGATGGCCAGTAACCAGGTCGGATATTGAGTTGGTTGATCCTCTGTATCGATCAAGACGGTTAAATAATAATCGGATCCCATTTTGTATAATTCAGAGGTATCCACTGGAAAACTGACCATTTTTGAAAAGGCAACTGCTTGCTGGATATTTGAAAAACGCAAAATGTAATAAATATACTGACTTACTGGTGCTTCAGATGTAGGATCTTGTTCTTGATTGTCACGTAACTCCTCTTGTTCCAAATGGTGAATAGCTTCTGCATCCCCTTTTGTCTTATCAGAGATCGTTTTTTCCAAGGTTTTGATAAATTCATCTGGCGTCATGCGCGACAATTCTTCCATATCAGGAAGATCTGACAAATCCTCAAAATCCAATTGTTGATCAATTTTTGATTTGGTAACAAAAACATCCAATTTATCTGGTTTTGGTGTCACACGAAAGCTCAGCATCCCGCTATCCAGGAAGCTTTCTGGCATTTCGAGCTCATCCAAGATGGCATAGAAAAATTCTTCTGTTTTTTCTTGTGGGACAAGGAAATCAGCAATTTCCATTCCGCGTTCTTCTAAGTCTTCTAGTTGGATCGTGATCTTAATTGTTGAATCACTAATTTGCTTCATCTTCATAGCATAACCTCATACTTCTAGTCTTACTATTATACTAAAAAAATGGATAGAATTCAAAAAAAGGATGCATAGAAAAGAGGTCGGGACAAAAGTCTCCAACCTCAATAAACAATTTGATCGAGTTCAACCGTTCTCTTAGAAAATAACACGGAAGAGGCCATACAATAACAAGATGGAACCAAGAACAATCCGGTATTTCCCAAAGACGGTGAAATCATGATTTTTCACATAATCTGTCAAGAAGCGGATGGCGTACATGCTGACTACGAAGGCAACTCCCATCGCTACCAGTAGAATAAAGAGTTGCCCTAGTGCAAGTGAATGCCCGCCAAGAGCGAATTTCCCAACCTTTAAGAGGCTAGCCCCAAACATAGCCGGGATACCCAGATAAAAGGTAAACTCTGTCACCACTGGACGGCTAACACCATTGATCAAGCCCCCTACAATCGTAGCGCCTGAACGGCTTGTACCTGGAAATAGCGATAAGACTTGGAAAAGTCCGATATAAAGAGCTGTTTGATAAGGTAGCTTATGCAATTCCGTCACTGCAGGTTCGACTTGTTCCCGTCTTTCCAAATAGATAAAGGCAATCCCGTAGGTGATCAACATAATTGCAACGGAAATCGAATTGTGGAAATGCGCCTCAAACCAATCATCTAATTTAAAAACAAAGACAAGAGGGAGGGTTGCAACTGCAACTTTTGCCCATAATTGCCAGGTCCGACGTACTTCTAGTGGAGATTTACCAGGTTTGAAGGGGTATAATTTATCAAAATAAATTACCACAACCGCTAGGATCGCACCCAATTGGATCACAACATTGAACATCTCCATAAAGGCTGGATCTTGGTTTTTAAACTGCACAAAATCCTGTAGTAGAATCAAGTGACCTGTACTTGAGATCGGTAGCCATTCTGTAATCCCCTCGACAATCCCAAAAAGGATCGCCTTGATTAATTCGATCAGAAACATCTTTTTCTCCTAAACTTACATTTGCTCTATTATATCATAAATCTATGGACTGGACCAGGCCTTCCAAACTAGAAGGGAAAGAGAGACTAAGACCATTCTTAGTACTGCTTAGAAGGCACCAAAGCCTCCTCCGCCTCCTCCGCCAGAGAAGCCTCCTCCACTACCAGAAGAAACTGTGAAATGACTAGCTGTCGATGCTGTCGATCCATAAGTAGACATGGCATGACTTGAGTGGGTCACATCATGATAGAATGGGGTGTAAACGAAGGCGTTTAAGGCTTGATTTTCTAACTGAATATTCCGAAGTTTCATGACCTTTGTGACCTGATCGGCTACACCATACAAGGCCGCATAGACCAATAAGCGGTTCCATAGGACAAGAGACTGCAACTCTGCATCGTTGAGGTGAGCAATCTCTTTTAACATCCGACCAAAACTATCCCAGTAATAGCGTTGCTCAGCACCCGCAAGATTGACAACCCCATCTCGTAGGCAGGCTTTAAAGACACCATTGAAGCGCACTGGCATAAACCAAAGTATGAGGATCCCTATCAAACAAGGAACAGAGAACCACCCCAGAACAAAGATGGCAAAGATTTCTGCTCCAAGGGCGATAAACCAAGCAGCCCAACCAAAGAAGAGACTTCGTCTAGCTTGCGCTTCTTCATTTGCCTCTAAAGGGCGATAGTAGCTTGGCAAATGGAGATCTTCCACCTTGCGATGAACATCTCTGGCTACCTGGTTGACAGCCGTATCAAAGCGACCCTGAGCCCTACTTCCTAACGAACGAATGGCATCTTGATCTGCTTTTTTGGCATGTTTGTATACGTCATCACTAAATTCATAATTCTTAAAGAGATCTTTAACGGTACAGGAAACCTGATCCCCAAAAGCCATATTCATAAAAGAGCGTTCAAAATCATCCACATGTCCATGAGACTTCCTGGTCAAAACGACTTCATTTCCTTGTTGCTCGTAGACAATCACTCCACGATCCATCAAATCCAGCAAAGTGGCTTGAAGCATTTTTTCAAATGTAAATACCGGAGGAGTCGCCTTCTCTTTATTGGTAGGGGAAGCCTCATCTAGTTCAGCTGAATAAACAACCGAACTCATAATCAGAGGTGCAATGTCCTGTGGAATCTCATAAAGACGAGTATCGGTCGGATAGGTAACACCAGGCCAAATCATTTTTTTGAACCGATTGCGACCCAAGAGAGAAAGAAGCCAGAGTGCAATAATTAAGGCTGGCAAGATCCATTTCCAAAACATGCGTGTCCAGTATTTTTCTTGTTCAATTTTGGCTTGGTTCTTATGAAATTCATCCAATTTGGTCAAACCTGTATTTCGACCAGAATCATACAAAGTAGATAAGTCTGACTTCAACCAGTATCCATACAACTCCACCGCTTTTCCCTTGCCTAAGTTATAGAAAGTAGCAGAATAGATTCCATCTTCTTTTTTTACAGTCACATCTGGTCCCATAAAGGCTGTATGGATATACAGTTCCGATTGGGCATTGGCTGGTGCGAACTTAGGAATGACACGAAATTGAACTTCATCCACCTTCTGATCACCATCAGTAATTGGTTTCCAGTTCAACTGCAAGATATCCTTGTGTGAATAAAGAAGATTTTTTAATTTCCATGTGACTTTAATTTTGACTGTATCTGTCGCCACTCCACTGTTATAAATTTTCACTCGGTAGCCATCACCTAGATTCGTAATCTCGGGTTCTCTTTGAAGATCACGGCCTTCCACCTCAACCTTTGGCGGCATCTCAATTGCAAAGCCTTGTGGCATGTTCCCCGCAGTTCCTAGGCTAACATACTGCCCTCTATAAGAATCTTTGAAATAATAGACCAACTCCTCCTCATAGGTGGCGTCGTCCCAGGTGTCCAAGGTCAAGGTTCCACCATAGTACAATACATCATAAGATGGACTAGATGCATGGACATTCTGACTGACAAAAAGGCAGGCCAGAAAGGCGAAAAAAACATACAAATACTTTTTCATTTGATCACGCTCCTTTGTATTATTATAGCATTTTTTAAATAAAAAGAGGAGCATGCTTGAAATGCAACCTATTTTACCGTACAATAGGAAGAGTTAAAATAAGGAAGAGGAGAAAAAATGAAAAAAACATTATTCGCGCTCTTAACAGGGCTTTTCATTTGCCTAGGCATCACACAGGTTGCTCATGCAGATGACTATTTACGAATCGGAATGGAAGCGGCCTACGCTCCCTTTAACTGGACCCAGGAAGATGATTCAAATGGAGCCGTGAAGATTGATGGTACCAACCAATATGCTAATGGGTACGATGTCCAAATCGCCAAAAAAGTTGCTGAGGATTTAGGTAAAAAACCTTTGATCGTGAAAACATCTTGGAACGGTTTAATTCCAGCACTCACATCTGGTAAAATCGATATGATTATCGCCGGGATGAGTCCCACTGCTGAACGTAAAAAAGAGGTCGCCTTCTCTAATAGCTACTATACCAGCGAGCCAGTCATGCTGGTCCGCAGAGACGGAAACTATGCGAATGCTACTAGTCTAGATGACTTTAAAGATGCAAAGGTTACCTCTCAACAAGGGGTCTACCTCTACTCGCTCATTTCTCAACTCAAAGGGGCAAAACAAGAAACCGCCATGGGAGACTTTGCTCAAATGCGTCAAGCGCTTGAATCCGGCGTCATCGATGCTTATGTTTCCGAACGACCAGAAGCCCTAACCGCTGAGTCCGCTAATTCAAAATTTAAGATGATCCAATTCAAAAAAGGATTTGAAGTTGGAGAAGAAGATGCGACCATCGCTATCGGGATGAAGAAGGGTGATACTAGACTTGACCAAGTCAATGCCGCACTAGCTAAGATTTCGTCTGAAGACCAAGTTAAACTCATGGATGATATGATTAAGAAGCAACCAGCTTCCAGTGATGCTAGTGATGATAAGCAGACATTCTTTAGCCAAATGATGAAGATTTTAAAGGATAATGGCCCACAGTTCTTACGGGGAACTGGAATGACCCTCTTAATCTCTATGACTGGAACTATCGCTGGGTTGATTATCGGTTTGTTAATCGGTGTCTTCCGGACAGCTCCGAAGGCTAAAAATAAATTCCTTGCTGGATGCCAAACTGCCTTTGGTTGGTTCCTCAATGTCTACATTGAAATCTTCCGTGGAACTCCGATGATCGTTCAATCCATGGTCATTTTCTACGGTTCCGCCCAAGCCTTTAACATTTCCTTGGATCGTACCTGGGCCGCCATCTTTATCGTATCCATCAATACCGGAGCTTATATGAGTGAGATTGTTCGTGGTGGGATCTTAGCAGTGGATCCAGGTCAGTTTGAAGCAGCGACTGCTCTAGGAATGACCCATGGACAAACCATGCGCAAGGTCGTCCTTCCACAGGTTGTTCGCAATATCTTGCCAGCAACAGGGAATGAATTTGTTATTAACATCAAGGATACATCTGTTTTGAATGTTATCTCTGTAGTTGAACTGTACTTTACAGGAAATACGGTCGCAACTCAAAACTACCAATACTTCCCAACCTTTACGATCATCGCTGTGATTTACTTCGTTCTCACCTTTACTATCACACGAATCCTTCGCTACATCGAACGTCGCTTAGATTCTGATACTTATACTACAGGTGCAAATCAAATGCAAGTCAAAGAGGTGAAATAATGGCAGAAAAAATTCTTGAAATCCAACATTTAAAAAAATCTTACGGTCAAAATGAAGTCTTGAAAGATATTTCGCTCACCGTTGAAAAAGGAGAGGTGATCTCCATCATCGGGAGCTCTGGTAGCGGAAAATCAACCTTCCTTCGCTCCATCAATCTTCTAGAGACTCCCACAGCTGGAGAGATTCTCTATCGTGGGCAAAATGTTCTTGATCCTGAGTATGATCTTACCCACTACCGCGAGAAATTAGGAATGGTTTTCCAAAGCTTTAATCTCTTCGAAAATTTAAACGTCTTGGAAAATACGATCGTTGCACAAACAACCGTCCTCAAGCGCGATCGTAAAACTGCAGAGAAAGTTGCCAAAGAAAACCTTGAAAAAGTCGGTATGGGTTCTCAATATTGGGCTGCCCGTCCGAAACAACTTTCAGGTGGTCAAAAGCAGCGGGTCGCCATCGCACGCGCCCTTTCTATGGATCCTGATGCCATTCTCTTCGATGAACCAACTTCTGCCCTAGACCCAGAAATGGTTGGGGAAGTCTTGAAAATCATGCAGGATCTGGCAAAAGAAGGACTCACCATGATTGTCGTCACCCACGAAATGGAATTTGCCCGCGATGTCTCTAGCCGGGTCATCTTCATGGACAAGGGTGTCATCGCTGAGCAAGGAGATCCAAAAGAAATCTTTAGCAATCCAAAAGAAGAACGGACCAAGGAATTCCTTCAACGCTTCTTACATTAATCTCTTGAAACAGTTTGCTTACCAGTATGGAAGCAAGCTGTTTTTTGTATCGCTTCTGCTTTTGAGGCATCGAAAAAAACCAGAGAGCAAACTCTCTGGTTTTCAATTGGAACAACAAATTAATCTTCGAATTTTTGATGATTTTTATCATAAAAATCAATCAATCCAAGTGCCGTTTCGAACGAGATGTTCTTCACTTTTGCACGTCCTTGAGCCAAGGCAATGATAGACATTTCACGGGCATTTGTTTCCTTACTGATACGATATCCCGTAATTTTCTTATCGCGTACCCATCCAACAACTGATTCTACTTTTTCAAAGTTCGATTTAGCCATGATCTTTCTCCTATATTATTATTTCCAATACTAATATAAATTGTTTTGCACATTTTGTCAACTAAAATCGCTGAAAATACGAACCTTTTTTAAAAAATGAGAAATAGTTTACTTTGCTTTCAAGGCTGATAATATTTGTGTACGAATGTTTTCAACGCCATCTGGGTTAGCTGGTAGGAAAATCGTATTATTCCCTTCCTTATCTGCAAAATTATTTAAGGTATCTAAGTACTGATTGGTTAACAGAATAGACATAATTTGCTCTTCGGTCAAGTCTACATTGGCTCCTTTTAACTCTTTAATAGAGTCTGCCAATCCATCGACAATAGCCTTCCGTTGCTCGGCAATACCGACCCCGTGCAAGCGGTCTTTTTCCGCCTCAGCTTCGGCAGCAGTAACGATCTTGATCTTGTCTGCTTCTGCCAATTCCTGAGCTGCCACGCGTTTTCTTTGCGCCGCATTAATCTCGTTCATGGATTGTTTCACTTCGGCATCTGGCTCAACTTTGGTGATCAAGGTTTTTACAATAATATATCCATAAGTTGACATTTCTTCTGCCACTTGTTTTTGAACTTCAAGGGCGATTTCATCTTTTTTCTCAAATAATTCATCCAAGGTCAACTTGGGAACAGAAGAACGCAAAGCATCTTCAATGTATGATTTAATCTGTGATTCTGGACGCATCAACTTGTAGTAGGCATCCTTTACGTTGCTTTCGTTCACTCGGTATTGCGTCGCCACATTCATGGTAACGAATACGTTATCCTGAGTTTTTGTTTCAACCACGATCTCACTCTGCAAGACGCGCAATTGAACTCGTGCTGCAATTTTATCGATACCAAAAGGCGCTCGCATATGAATGCCACTATCGCTAATTTTTTGATAACGTCCGAAGCGCTCGATGATGGCAACGGATTGTTGCTTGACCACATATAGTGAGCTAATCATAATGAATCCTGCAACCAGTAACAAGAATAAAACAAAGATAATAAATCCAGGCATAAAAAGTTCCTCCTTTTAATTTACGCATATCATATCACAAGTATTGATAAAAAAGCAATATATTCCTTAAAAATATATTGCTTAAATGGTCGATTATTTCTGTATGATACTCAGACGAGCATATTATAGAGTGTTTCATTGCCGTTCAAGTTAATGAAAGACGGATCAAAACGCTCGATACGGTTGACCAAGCCTGCATAGTCATGTTTATTGGCTAAAGTAACCCCAATCAAGACAGGGCCTGTTCCCTTACTAGCGCGCTTGATGTATTCAAAACGTGTGATATCATCATTTGGCCCTAAGATATCATTTACAAACTCGCGAAGGGCCCCTGGACGTTGTGGGAAGTTTACGATAAAGTAGTGTTTCACTCCATCGTAGATCAAGGCACGTTCTTCCATTTCAGGCATGCGGTTAATATCATTATTCCCACCTGAGATAATACAACAGATCGTTTTTCCCTTGATGTATTCGCGCAAAACTTCTAGGGAAGCCACACTGGCAGCTCCCGCTGGTTCAGCTACGATCCCTTGTTTAGAATAAAGATCAATCAAGGTCTCTGAAATCAAGCCTTCATCGACCCCAACCAGGGTTTCCACATGTTGACGGGTCACTTCATAAGTCAATTGTCCCACCTTTTGCACAGCAATCCCGTCTGCAAACTTATCGATTTCTGGTAATTTGACGGGACCACCTGCTTCAAAAGCAGCCTTCATGGAGCGCGCTCCTTCAGCCTCTACCCCAATGACCTCAATCCGAGGCTCTGTTTCTTTGATGTAGGTAGAAACACCTGAAATGAGGCCTCCTCCACCAACAGGAACAAGGACAGCATCAAAGGTAATCGATTCTTTTCGAGCTTCCTCAAGAATTTCATAGGCCACTGTTCCTTGGCCAGCCTGTACGTGTGGATCATCAAACGGGTCAATAAAGGTCCGTTTTTCTGCGAGAGTAAATTCTTGGGCCGCCTTAGCTGATGCATCAAAGGTATCCCCCACCAACTTAATCGTTACATAGTCCCCACCAAAGAAGCGGACTTGGCCGATCTTTTGTTGCGGTGTTGTAATCGGCATGAAGATGGTTGCTGGAATCTTCATTTCATTACAAGTATAAGCAACTCCTTGCGCATGGTTTCCCGCAGAAGCACACACCACCCCACGCTCACGCTCTTCTTTAGAGAGTTGAGAAATTGCAAAATACGCTCCACGAATCTTGAACGAACGAACACGTTGGGCGTTTTCTTTTTTCAAATAAATCTTTGCCCCATATTTTTCAGATAAATAGTGGTCGTATTCAAGGGGCGTATTGACAACGACTCCACTTAATATTTTATGGGCCTTAGCCACATCTTTTGCTGTTATCATTTCATACCTCTGTTGCTGTGTATTGATCAAAAAAGCAAGCTAGGGTGTCCCAACTTGCTTAGTCTTCTACAGACAATTAGTTGTAGATTTTGAAGGCGTCATCGTCGTTTTGACCAACGAATGGCATTGCTTTACGCAATTCAGCACCAACTTTTTCAATTTCAAGTTCTTCAGCTTGTTTGCGGAAGGCTTTCAAACGTGGGAAACCAGCATCGTGGTCTTCAACGAATTCACGTGCAAATTTACCTGATTGGATATCAGCAAGGGCAGCTTTCATGTTTTCTTTTACTTCTGGACCGATAACACGTGGACCAGTTACGAAATCACCAAATTCTGCAGTATTTGAACATGATTGACGCATTTTCTTGAAGCCACCTTCGTAGATCAAGTCAACGATCAATTTCATTTCATGAAGTACTTCGAAGTAAGCCAATTCAGGTGCATAACCAGCTTCTGTCAAAACTTCAAATCCAGCTTCGATCAAGCTTGTCAAACCACCCATAAGAACGGCTTGTTCACCAAACAAATCTTCTTCTGTTTCTTCTTTGAAGGTTGTTGAAAGGAGACCAACACGTGCTGAACCAACACCTTTTGCCCAGTCCATTGCGATGTCTTTCGCGTTACCAGTAGCATCTTGGTAGACAGCGTAAAGTGCTGGTACACCAAATCCTTCAGTGTACGTACGACGTACCAAGTGACCTGGTCCTTTTGGTGCC
Organism: Streptococcus parasanguinis; assembly: GCF_001069785.1. Classification (GTDB taxonomy): domain Bacteria; phylum Bacillota; class Bacilli; order Lactobacillales; family Streptococcaceae; genus Streptococcus; species Streptococcus parasanguinis_T. Next base: position 2,829 of record NZ_JVSR01000054.1, on the reverse strand, counting down.
ACCATGAAGACATCTACGTCTTCAGGAGCTTTGATGTAACCAAAGTGGATATTGAAACCATGGGCAAAACCAAGAGCTTTACCAGCGCTCAAGTTTGGAGCGATTTCATCTTTGTAGATATCTTTTTGGATTTCGTCTGGTGCCAAGATCATGATGATATCAGCCAATTTAGTTGCTTCTGCAACTGGGTAAGCTTCAAATCCATCTTCTTTTGCTTTATCGAATGATTTACCTGGACGTACACCGATGATGACATCATGACCTGAGTCACGCAAGTTTTGTGCGTGGGCATGACCTTGTGAGCCATAACCGATAACGGCGATTTTTTTACCGTCAAGTGCTACTACTTTTACATCTTTTTCGTATTCCATTTGAACTGCCATAAGTAAAATCTCTTTTCTATTTTATTATTTGCCTTTTTAAGGCGGAGTTGACAATGTTAAGGTGAGAATTAATCTCGAGTAAATCCGGTTGCACCGGTGCGGGCAATGTTTTTAATCCCATAAGGTCGAATAACACGAATGAGGGCTTCGCTCTTTTCTGCATTTCCCGTCATTTGAACGGTGATAGAGCTTGGGGCTACATCGACCACGGTCGCACGGAAAGGTTGAATAATGGCCAAGATTTCCGCCCGCTTCTCAGCAGGTGCAGAAACTTTCACCAGGATCACTTCGCGCTCCAAGTGTGGTTTATCAGTGATATCCCGGACACGGATCACATCCACTTGGCGGTTGAGCTGTTTGATGATTTGCTCTACTTCATCATGCGAAGCAACATCAATGATAATGGTAATCCGCGATACATTAGGGTTTTCTGTTGCGCCAACAGAGATACTTTCGATATTGACTTGACGTCTCGACAAGACTCCAGTAAAGCGGTTCAGAACACCTGATCGGTTTTGAAGTTTGGCTGTTAACATTCTACGCATTAAACTTCACCCCCAACATCTCATGATTACTCTTACCAGCTGGTACCATCGGCAAGACATGCTCTTTCCGAGAAATGTCTACTTCGATGAACATTGGTACATCTTCTGTGATGACTTCCAAATCCTTCTCAAGAGTTTCAGGATTATCAAATTTATAATTCTTGATCCCGTAAGCTTGCGCCATCAATTGGAAATCCGGAAGGCTATCAAAGACTGACTCTGACGTCCGACCATCATAGAAGGCTTCTTGCCATTGACGGACCATCCCAAGCGAGTGGTTATTGAGCATAACGACCTTGATCGGAACCTTATAAATATTTAAGATCGCCAATTCTTGGTTGGTCATTTGGAAACCACCATCTCCGACAAAGAGAACAACTTCTTTATCTGGATTGGCAATTTTCGCTCCGATAGCTGCAGGAACACCGAATCCCATCGTTCCTAGACCACCAGATGTTACCAATTGGCGCTCATTTTGGTAAGGATAGTATTGAGCTGCCCACATTTGGTGTTGTCCAACGTCTGTGACGACAATAGCGTCCCCCTTGGTCAACTCTCCGATGCGTTCGATCACAGCTTGTGGTTGCACAACCCGTTCTTTCTTGTCGTATGAACGAACCCGGTTCTTATCTTGGGTCACCTTTTCGATCCATTTTTCTGTGTTGTTATGAACCGTTGGCTCTGCTAGCAATTGTTGCAAGGCTTTCTTTGCATCGCCAACCACAGGAATGTCGACAGCAATGATCTTACCAATCTCTGCAGGATCAATGTCGATATGGGCAACCTTAGCATTTTTAGCGAAAGTCTTTGGATTCCCTGTCAAACGGTCGTCAAATCGACAACCAACACTGATCATGAAATCCGTCTCTGTCATAGCGATATTGGCCGCGAAGGATCCATGCATCCCTCCCATCCCTAGGAAAAGAGGATGACTGGTCGCAATCGTTCCTTGACCTAACAGACTGGTCACTACTGGAATCTGATAGCGCTCTGCTAGAGCAATCAACTCTTTTGCAGCTCCAGCGTAACTTACTCCACCACCAGCAAGAAGAACTGGTTTTTTAGCCTTACTCAATTGCTTCAAAATCTTTTTGATCTGCAATTCATTGGGTTCAATGGTAGGCTGGTAGCTTGGAAGCTTCACACTTGGTTCATAGATAAAATCTGTCTCTAAAGCAGAGACGTCTTTCGGTAAGTCAATCACCACCGGACCAGGACGGCCAGTCGTCGCAATATGGACAGCTTCTGTGATAATTCGCGGAATATCTGCCGTCTCACGTACTTGATAGTTGTACTTGGTAATGGGCATGGTAATTCCCACAATATCCGCTTCTTGGAAGGCGTCTTTCCCGATCCCAGCACGATTGACTTGACCAGTGAAGACCAGTAAGGGAACACTATCGCTCATGGCATCCGCAATCCCTGTAATGGCATTGGTCGCCCCCGGTCCACTAGTGACGACTGCGACACCCAGCTTTCCAGTTGATTTAGCGTAGCCTTCAGCCTCATGCAAGCATCCTTGTTCATGACGACCCAAGATATGCTGGATACCCTCAAAGCTATAGATGGCATCGTATAAAGGCAAAACTGCTCCACCAGGATAACCAAAAATCGTGTCAATGCCCAAATCACGCAGGGTTTCAAGAACGAGCTCTGAACCGGTTTTTGCAGTTTCTAAGGTAATTTTCTCCATGTCTCTCCTTTCCAGTACTTTGTATATCAAATTAGCATGCTACTATCATACCATTTTTAGAAAATATTTCAAGGAAAAATAGTAAATTTTCTGAATTTTCTATCCAAATCCGAATAATGAGAGTTTCTCTAGAATTGCTAAGTCTATCACAAAAAAAGGAGGCTGGGACAAAAGTCCTAGCCTCTCAATTGTCTTTGGATTGTCGAGC
>NZ_JVSR01000053.1:0-18422 GCF_001069785.1 Streptococcus parasanguinis | reverse complement strand
CTCGATAATCCAAAAATAATTGAGAGGCTAGGACTTTTGTCCCAGCCTCTATTTGTTTAAAGTTCACTATCTGACAAGCTAAAGGTATCGCCGTGTTGGAGATCCCCGTACTGGTAGCCCCGTTTGAACCATCGCATGCGTTGCTCTGAAGTTCCGTGGGTAAAGCTATCTGGTACCGAGTAGCCGTAGGCTTGCTCCTGGAGAGTGTCGTCACCGACTGCATGGGCTGCATTCATGGCTTCTTCGATATCGCCGATATCTAGAAGATTTCGGTCTTGAATGGAGCGGGCCCAGACACCTGCTAGGTAATCGGCTTGTAGCTCAATGCGGACGCTGATGGCATTTCGTTCCTTTTCAGAAAGGCCTTGTTGCATCCGATGGTATTTGCCAAGGATTCCCAGCTCGTTTTGTACGTGGTGGCCAACTTCGTGGGCGATCACGTAGGCCATGGCGAAGTCCCCGCTAGCCTTGTATTTGGTTGTCAATTCCTTGTAGAAGCTCATATCCAAATAAATCTTTTTGTCGGTTGGACAGTAGAAGGGACCAGCCGATGCTTGCCCAACCCCACAGCCTGTCTGTGTCCGTCCGGTATAGAAGACTAGTTTGGGCTCATGGTAAGTACGTCCTTCAGCTTGAAAGACCTTGTGCCAATGATCTTCTGTTGTTCCAAGGACCTTGCTGACGAACTCGGCATCTGCATCGTCGACATGGGTCTTGTTGGTGCGCGTGACTTGGGTGGATTGGTAAGGTTGAGAAGAAGTCCCATTTCCAAAGAGACCCCCAAGGCTAGCGCCACCACCTCCTAGAAGAACCAGAAGAAGGATGAGGACGATCTTACTTTTGAAGCTCCCCGGCGATAGTAAGATCTGTAAAATGCCTCCGCCAAGATTACTATTGCCTGAAGACTGGGAGTAGCTTTGCCCTCGGCGGTCTTCGATATTTCTACTTTCTTTTAGATGATCACTTTTCATATTCGTCTCCTTTTGTTTTATTTTACCAAAAATGAGGAGAAAACCAGAGTGATAACGCTTTAGATTTGCTTTTTTCTTGACAGGAGATTTTCTGTTCTTGTCAAAACGTGGAAAACTTGCTATAATGGGGTGAACGGAGGCGTTATGGCATTAAAAAAAGCAAGTCTAGCGTGTACGGTTTGTGGGTCACGCAATTACTCCATTAAGTTGAGTGGGACGCCAAAACCAACACGTCTAGAAGTCAATAAATTCTGCAAACATTGCAGTAAGTATACCATCCATAAAGAAACACGATAGGAGAGAGTTGTGAAATTCATTAAAGATATTTTCGTCTTACTAAAAGATACAACTTGGCCAAATCGCAAGGAAAGATGGAAAAACTTTATCTCAGTGATTGAGTACACCGCTTTCTTTGTTGCATTGATTTATTTGTTCGACAAAGTCATTGCACGTGGCCTATTGCACATGATCAATTTCTTTTAAGAAAAGAAGCCAGGCGGGATCCCAAGGGTCCTGCTTTTTATGGCCTTTTCTTAAAAATAAATCAGCAAACCTCTTTGCATTCTGGCAAAATGTGGTATAATGAAGCTAGGAAAAGGAAAGCCAAGAGGCTTTTTTTAGTATGTTCACAAAAGCTCGAGCAGGCTAGACAGAAAGAAAGGATGCCCAAATGGACAGTTTTGATAAAGGCTGGTTTGTACTACAAACCTACTCAGGATATGAAAACAAGGTAAAAGAGAATCTTTTGCAACGTGCGCAAACTTACAATATGTTAGAAAACATCTTGCGCGTAGAGATTCCAACTCAAACCGTACAAGTTGAGAAAAACGGTAAAACAAAAGAAATCGAAGAAAACCGCTTCCCAGGTTATGTCTTGGTCGAAATGGTCATGACAGATGAAGCTTGGTTTGTTGTCCGGAATACCCCGAACGTTACTGGTTTCGTTGGATCCCACGGAAACCGTTCAAAACCAACTCCATTGTTGGAAGAAGAAATCCGCAGTATCTTGCTCTCTATGGGTCAAACTGTTCAAGAGTTTGATTTGGATGTCAAGGTAGGCGATACAGTTCGTATCATCGATGGTGCCTTCACAGACTATACTGGTAAGATCACTGAAATTGATAACAACAAGGTGAAAATGGTCATTTCTATGTTCGGTAATGATACGGTTGCAGAAGTGAATTTGAACCAAATTGCTGAATTGTAAAAAAGAGAGTGGGACAGCTTCAACAGTCTGGGAGACTGTTGAAGGTTGCAGATAAAGGAAACATAGTTTCCGTCAACATAGGGTATTTTTGAAGCTTAAAAAGCGAACAAAGACTTAGGATACTTGCTTCGCAAGTTCTATCCACCACCTCAAAGCAGTGCTTTGAGCACTCAACCACTGCGTCTTGCTCGACAATCCAAAAATAATTAAGAGGCTAGGACTTTTGTCCCAGCCTCTTTTTATGGATCGTTATTGATTTTTATCCAGACCGGTGATGCCTTTTAAGCGCTTGGTTTCTGCAGCAGACATAACATTAACGATCTTGTCTCCTTGTGTAGAGAAGTTAGATTCGTCCCCGTTACTATCTTTATAGACATAGCTGGTCCAACGTTCAGAACGCATAATGGCATAGGGTTTTCCGAGACGCTCGAGAGCTGTTTTTGGTGTATCGGATTTGGAAATGGCGCCAGTAGACTGGTGGTTGGCATCGCCCTCTTTTAAACGGAAGGTGATATCTGTTAGGACATTATTGTGGAAGAAAGCCATGATATCGCCATTATCTGTTACCCAAACATTAACCCCATCTCCAGGATTCGCACTGTCTGTGCTACTTACAGGTTGACCAAAGGCTGCCACCATATCATCGTAACTAGATGTTGGTTTGTCTCCACCGACTTCTTGCCCATTCACTTTCATTATAATTCCAGTGCTCAGATGGAGATTCTTGAGTTTTTCGATCTCAGGAATGGATGCAGCTCCCGGCACATATTGGAGAGAAGAACCATCATCTGGATCCATGCTGTAGCGATCTGAAAAATCATCTGAGCTACTGCTGTCTGAAGAAGTGCTAGACGATCTACTAGATGATGTTTTGGTTGAAGATTGTTTGATCGGTTTTCTAGAACTAGAAGCTGTTTTTGCTGGTTGCCCAGAATTGGCAGGTGAGCAAGCTGCTAGTGTTACTAGTGAAAGAAGGCCGATCGTAAAGAAACGAATGTTTTTCATAATGACCCTTTCTAATGTGCTTCGCCGATCAGGCGAGGTTTTATTATATCAATAATCAAGGAATGGAGCAAATGGAAACAAAAAATCCCCTATTGCTAGGGGAATTTTTAAAAGATAAAAGATGATAAAAAATTTTATTATCAAGGCGGTAGACGGATTTGAACCGACGATCAAGCTTTTGCAGAGCCGTGCCTTACCACTTGGCTATACCGCCGTAACATATAATATTGTAACCTAAAAAACAAGATAGGTCAAGAAAAACTTTTTCCTTCAAATCATTACAGATGAAGAATGCTGAAAAAATCTCTCAAATAACTTGCGAATTCTAGGGATTTCTGCTATACTTATAGAGTTGTCTAAGACAGCAAATACTCATCTCGGATCCATTGTGGCACCGTTGCCCTTGTGGTCGTGCTGCAAGTTGACGTCTGAGAGAGGAGAAAAAAACAAAAAAGGAGAAACTACTCATGGCAGTAATTTCAATGAAACAACTTCTTGAGGCTGGTGTACACTTCGGTCACCAAACTCGTCGCTGGAACCCTAAGATGGCTAAGTACATCTTCACTGAACGTAACGGAATCCACGTGATCGACTTGCAACAAACTGTAAAATATGCAGACCAAGCATACGACTTCATGCGTGATGCAGCTGCAAACGATGCAGTGATCTTGTTCGTAGGTACTAAGAAACAAGCTGCTGATGCTGTTGCAGAAGAAGCTGTTCGTTCAGGTCAATACTTCATCAACCACCGTTGGTTGGGTGGAACTCTTACTAACTGGGGAACAATCCAAAAACGTATCGCTCGTTTGAAAGAAATCAAACGCATGGAAGAAGATGGAACTTTTGAAGTTCTTCCTAAGAAAGAAGTTGCATTGTTGAACAAACAACGCGCTCGTCTTGAAAAATTCTTGGGCGGTATCGAAGACATGCCTCGTATCCCAGACGTAATGTACGTTGTGGATCCACATAAAGAACAAATCGCTGTTAAAGAAGCTAAGAAATTGGGTATCCCAGTTGTAGCGATGGTCGACACAAACACTGACCCAGATGATATCGATGTTATCATCCCAGCGAACGATGACGCTATCCGCGCTGTTAAATTGATCACTGCGAAAATGGCTGACGCTGTTATCGAAGGACGTCAAGGTGAAGACAGTGTTGCTACAGTAGAAGCTGAATTGGCAGCTACTGAAGGTCAAGCTGATTCAATCGAAGAAATCGTTGAAGTTGTAGAAGGCGACAACGCTTAATTTCATTCAATAAGTAACGAACCTAAGAGGGCAGGGCTCAGCCCGACCCTCTTATTTTATTAAAAAATATAGGAGAACAAAAATGGCAGAAATTACAGCTAAGCTTGTAAAAGAATTGCGTGAAAAATCTGGTGCCGGTGTCATGGACGCTAAAAAGGCATTGGTTGAAGTTGAAGGTGATATCGAAAAAGCGATCGAATTGCTTCGCGAAAAAGGTATGGCTAAAGCAGCTAAGAAAGCTGACCGTGTTGCCGCTGAAGGTTTGACTGGTGTTTATGTCAACGGTAATGTTGCAGCAGTTGTTGAAGTGAATGCTGAAACTGACTTCGTTGCGAAAAACGCTCAATTCGTTGAATTGGTAAACGCAACAGCGAAAGTGATCGCTGAAGGTAAACCAGCTAACAACGAAGAAGCTCTTGCTTTGACAATGCCTTCAGGTGAAACTCTTGAAGCTGCATACGTATCTGCAACAGCTACAATCGGTGAAAAGATTTCATTCCGTCGTTTTGCTTTGCTTGAAAAAACAGATGCACAACACTTCGGTGCTTACCAACACAACGGTGGACGTATCGGTGTTATCTCTGTGATCGAAGGTGGAGACGAAGCACTTGCTAAACAAATCTCAATGCACATCGCTGCAATGAAACCAACTGTTCTTTCATACAAAGAATTGGATGAACAATTTGTGAAAGATGAATTGGCACAATTGAACCACGTCATCGACCAAGATAACGAAAGCCGTGCAATGGTTGGTAAACCAGCTCTTCCACACTTGAAATTCGGTTCAAAAGCACAATTGACTGACGAAGTGGTTGCTCAAGCTGAAGAAGATATCAAAGCTGAATTGGCAGCTGAAGGTAAACCAGAAAAAATCTGGGATAAAATCATCCCAGGTAAAATGGATCGCTTCTTCTTGGACAACACAAAAGTTGACCAAGCCTACACTCTTCTTGCACAAGTCTACATCATGGATGACAGCAAGACAGTTGAAGCTTACCTTGAATCAGTAAATGCTTCAGTTATCGAATTCGTTCGTTTTGAAGTTGGTGAAGGTATTGAAAAAGCTTCAAATGACTTTGAAGCAGAAGTTGCAGCTACAATGGCAGCAGCTCTTAACAATTAAGAATAAAAAAATAAGAGGTTTCCTTCGAAACCTCTTTTTTGTATGTAAAGGACTGAAGCCGTTGCTTCAGTCTTTTGGTTAATGTGCGAAGGTATCGATTCCTAGAAGCAGGGACAGGGTTCCCATGATGAGGCCGGCTAGTATCACTCCGAGCATGACTGCGAGGCTACTGCGTTTGAAGTCCCAGTCAAGGATAGAAGCTGCAAGGGCACCGGTCCAGGCACCAGTTCCCGGAAGAGGGATTCCAACAAAGAGCAATAAGGCCCAGAAGATTCCCTTGTCTCCTGCAGCTTTTTCTAATTTCTGTCCGCCTCTATGGCCCTTATTGAGACACCAGCTAAAAAAGCCTCCGATAATTGGTTTTTTTGCCCCCCAAGTAAGAATATGGCGGGCGAAAAAGAAGATCAGAGGGACAGGGAGAAGATTTCCGATCACTCCGATCAGGAGCGCTGTCCATAAGGGAATACCATTTGCAATGGCAAAAGGGATGGCCCCGCGCAATTCAACAAGGGGCACCATGGAGATCAGGAAGGTAAAGATATATTTCATTAGTCAAGCCTTTCGATTAGTCTTCTTCATTCTATCGTATCTTTTCTCAATTGACAACTATGATCTTTTTTAATCTTTTATCTTGACTTTCTGGTGGAGGAAGCATATAATAAAGACATAGTTAATTAGAATCATTATAAAAAGGAGAAATGACATGACAACTATGAAACATGAAGCAGCTACTGATGTAGCAACTTTTGCACCTTCTAATAAAGAAACTCTTCCAGAAACAAAAGCCCTCTTGAACCAAGTCGTAGCAGATCTCTACGTCGCTCACATTGCCCTTCACCAAGTACACTGGTATATGCGTGGACGTGGCTTTATGGTTTGGCATCCAAAAATGGACGAATACATGGACAGCTTGGATGCAACCTTGGATGAAGTGAGCGAACGCTTGATCACTCTTGGTGGCGCGCCATATTCTAGCATGACTGAATTTTTGGAACACAGCAATATTGAAGAACGCCGTGGAACATTTACGAAAAATGTAGAAGAAAGCTTGACACGTGTTCTTGAAATCTTCCATTACCTTGATGGCCTTTACCAAAAAGCTTTGGATGTTACCGACGCTGAAGGCGACGATGTAACCAACGATATCTTTGTTGGGGCTAAAGCAGAACTTGAAAAGAACATTTGGATGGTGGCTGCTGAACTTGGTCAAGAACCAGGATTATAAGATCATAAAAAAAAATAGAAGCCATTGGCTTCTATTTTTTTGGTGCTTTTTCTGGTAGAAAAAATTTATTTAGGAAGGATAAATCCATTCAATGTGAGGTGCACGGTCTTTGATTTGTTTTTGTATTGTATTAAAATTGGCTCCTTCTGCATTTGAAAAATTCACCTTGTCGAGTAGTTTGTCCTTCTTATCATAAAAATAAAGAAAGCGATCTGTATAAGTAACGTCATTAGCGGAGCTAGTCTTTATTTTGTATTCTATTTTATGGATGTCGCTATATTTCATCTGTAACTGGTTTCGATATGCATTTCCAATCGTATAGATAGCATCATCAGTGATAGTGAGGAGGGGAGGCTCAATTGCTGTCATCCCATTGTAGCAGGCGATAAGTAAGAAGGAAGCGATAGAAAATCCGGTGAATACAAGAAAAAGAAAAAGAAAATCATCATTATTTCTTGAACTCGAAAGCTGAGAGGCTTCGGTATTCCTTGCGGACGTGATTTGATTTTGGGTTGAAGAGTAGTGAAGTTCTTGCCTTGAACTAGAGAAGGTCCCTTGGGGAGTTGATTTTACTTGAGAACCTGATTGGATTGCTTGAAATAGAAAAATTAAAATCATCACGATTATAGGAACGATAGAATAGGAATAAGAAATTTTTTCTTTTTTATATTCTATTTTTTCACTCATAGGTAAACCTCATTTTTTTATATTAGTTGAACCATTTTATCATATTTTTATTACGGGTAGGTAACAAATAAAGCTTGTTTCCACTAATTAAAGGAATTCTTAATCTAACTATAGTTGGAGCGAAATTGGGGCCTATCGCTCCTATTTTTTTGGTATAGTTAATATGTGATTTTCTGTAAGCGTCCGCAGGTATAAGAAAGCGCTTACAAAATAAATAGTTAATCCTAAGAGGAGGTTTTTATGGGCAAGTCTTTTTTTGAAAAGCGTCCTGTTTTTAGTATTCGTAAGCTCTCAGTTGGAGCTTGTTCTGTTGTGATTGGGCTTTCTGCCTTGGGTCTTTCAAGGGTCCATGCGGAAGAAAAGCCAGCCCTCGAAAGTGAACCGACTTCGATTGAGACACCAAGTGTTGTGACGGAAAATTCAGAAGCGGAAGTTCCTGAAGCTGGTGCAAGGGTTTCAGAAGCTCCAGCTGTCATCACCCCTACCAGAGTTGAGGAAAAGCCAGCGCCTCAAGGCGAAGGCCAGCCTGTTTCAGCTTCATCTGAGCGTACTACAGGAACGGAAGAAACTGCTGCTCCAGATCAAAATCGTGTAGCGGAGGATATTGTGCAAGATCGAGAACGTGATTTTAATAAAGATTGGTATTTTAAATTAAATGCAGCTCCTGGTGCAGAAGGGCGTCAAGTGGATGTCAAGGATTGGAAAAAATTAGATCTTCCTCATGACTGGTCTATTTTCTTTGATTTCGATCACAACTCTCCTGCTCAAAATGAAGGGGGTCAATTAAACGGAGGGGATGCTTGGTATCGTAAGACCTTCCGTTTGGACGACAAAGATCTAGAAAAGAAGGTCCGCTTGGAATTTGGCGGGGTTTATATGGATTCCAAAGTCTATGTAAATGGACAATTTGTCGGTCATTACCCAAATGGTTACAATGCCTTTTCTTATGATATTACTCCTTATTTGAATGCGGATGGAAGCGAAAATACCATCGCCGTTCATGTGGTCAATCAACAACCAAGTAGCCGTTGGTATTCTGGTAGTGGGATTTACCGGGATGTTAAGCTGAGTGTAACGGACAAGGTTCATTTAGCGCAGTATGGGACTACGATTACGACCCCTCAGTTGGAAAAACAGCAAAATGGGGCAGTGGATACGGTGGTGAAGAGCCGCATTGTCAACCAGGATGATCAAGCCCATAGTATTTATGCGGAATATGAAATTGTCGATCAAAATGGCCAAGTGGTGAGCGAAAAAACGCGCAGTGAAGCACAAGCTGTTCTAGCAGGTCAAGAGATCAACCTATCTCAAACCCTCCATGTTGAAAAACCAACCCTCTGGGATGTGAAAACGGATCATCCAGCTCTCTATACCTTGTATACGCGGGTTTATCGGGATTCGCAGTTGGTCGATGTGCAAAAGGAACGCTTTGGTTATCGCTATCTCAACTGGACGCCAGAAGGTGGCTTCTTCCTCAATGGGGTGGCGACGAAATTCCACGGAGTATCCCTTCACCATGACCACGGGGCTCTTGGAGCTGAGGAAAATTACAAGGCTGAATACCGTCGTCTCAAACAGATGAAAGACATGGGGGTCAATGCGATTCGGACGACCCACAACCCAGCCAGTGAACAAACCTTAAAAATTGCTGCTGAGTTGGGCTTGATGGTCCAAGAAGAAGCCTTTGATACCTGGTATGGTGGTAAGAAACAATACGATTATGGTCGTTTCTTTGAAAAAGATGCCACTCACCCAGAAGCTCGTAAGGGGGATACTTGGTCCGATTACGATCTACGAACCATGGTAGAGCGGGGCAAGAACAATCCAGCCATTGTCATGTGGTCAATCGGTAACGAAGTCGGTGAAGCAGATGGTTCAGACAAATCTGTCGCAACTGTTCGTCGCTTGGTCAAGACCATCAAGGACGTGGATGCAACCCGCTATGTCACCATGGGAGCTGATAAATTCCGCTTTGGTGATGGATCAGGAGGCCATGAAAAGGTAGCAGCAGAGCTTGATGCGGTTGGATTTAACTATTCAGAAGCCAACTATGAAAGCTTACGGGCGAAACATCCAAACTGGCTCATTTATGGTTCTGAAACCTCTTCTGCAACGCGGACACGGGGCTCATACTATCACCCTGAAAGAGAATGGGTCGGTAGTAACCAAGAAGACCGCCATTATGAACAATCAGACTACGGCAATGACCGGGTTGGTTGGGGTCGGACTGCAACCGCCTCTTGGACCTTTGACCGCGATCATGCCGGCTATGCAGGGCAATTTATTTGGACTGGTACGGACTATATCGGTGAGCCAACCCCATGGCACAACCAAAATGATACACCTGTGAAAAGTTCTTATTTCGGTATTGTCGATACTGCCGGCCTTCCAAAGAATGATTTTTACCTTTACCAAAGTCAATGGGTATCGGCTGAGAAACATCCGATGGTCCATCTCTTGCCGCATTGGAACTGGGACAATCCAGAATTAGCCAATCGTGTCATGGATGAAGAAGGACGGATTCCTGTTCGGACCTTCTCCAATGCCCACAGTGTGGAATTGATTGTCAATGGGGAATCACAAGGAGTGAAGACCTTTACCAAGAAGACCACAGCTGATGGCCGGACCTATCAAGAAGGGGCAAATCCGGATGAACTTTATCTAGAGTGGTTGGTCCCATATGTACCAGGTAAGGTGGAAGCTATTGCGCGCAACGAAGCGGGAGAAGTGATTGCGAAAGATCAAGTCGAAACAGCCGGCAAGGCTGCGGGTGTTCGTTTGTTGAAAGAAGAACACGCGATCGCAACGGACGGTAAGGATTTGACCTATATTACCTATGAAATCGTCGATGAAGAAGGTCGTGTCGTACCAACTGCCAATAATTTGGTGCATTTCCATTTGCATGGACAAGGCCAAATTGTCGGTGTCGATAATGGGGAGCAAGCCAGCCGTGAACGCTACAAAGCGCAGGAAGATGGCTCATGGCAACGCAAAGCCTTCAACGGCAAAGGGGTTGTGATTGTCAAATCAACTGAGCAGGCAGGTGCCTTTACTCTGTATGCAGACTCAGATCGCTTGCAATCAGACCAAGTCAGCCTCTTTACAGGTAAGAAGGACCAAGCAGAACGCACTGTATTAGGTGTGGAACCTGTTCGACAAAGTGCTTATCTAGGAGAAGAGCCAACCTTGCCAAGTAAGGTCAATGTGGTCTATAGCGATGGCAAGGCCCAAGAAGAAGCCGTTGAATGGGATGCAGCAGACTATAGTCGTGCTGGCCAAGTCCGTGTGACAGGTCATGTTCAAGGACGCACGGTCGAAGCTCTGGTCGATGTGATCGGCGTGGAACAAGTACTTCCAGTCATCAAACAAATCCCACAGGGAGCAGATCTAGCAACAGTGGATAAGGCTGTGCAATTAGTCTTCACTGATGGGACCACTGCCCACTATGAGGTCGATCAATGGACCTTGGAAGCTGGTCAAGAAGATCAATTGTCTACACCGGGAGCACGCTTGAAGGCGACAGGACTCCTAGGCAATGGGGAAACGGTCCAAGCGACACTAGTGGTTGCAGGAGGAGATGTAGCCAAGGCTAAGAAACCAATGGTTCAGATAGATGGGGTAGCCCTTCCAAAATTTGGTAGTGGCAACCATACTATTTTCCGTTCCCTCGCTTATGGTCAAGAACCAGGTCAAGTCACAGCAAGTGCAGAAAATGCTCAAGTGACGGTTCTACAAGCTAACCGCGAAAATGGTTTGAAAGCCCAAATCTTTGTGACTGCTAAGGATACGGGAGCTGTCCAGACCTATGTGGTCCAATTCCAAGAAGAAAGTCCACAGATTGAGCGCCTAGAATTGCGTCTGCCAGAAGGGCAAGAACTCAAGGAAGACCAAACAGTACCACTTGAAGTCATTGCTCATTACCAAGATGGTAGCCAGGCAAGTCTCAAAGCAGATCAAATCGATGTGGCGACAGCAGCGGGAAGTCAAGGAAAAGCAGTCGCAAGCAAGAAAGGTTTGGAATTGCGAGAAGCAGGATTGGTTCATTTACAAGCTAGCTTCCAAGGAAAAACAGGGGAATTAACCTTTACCATCACGCCAAATCCAGAAGAAAAGACAGTTGTCAAGGTGCGTCCTGTACGGATTAGTACAGATCGAAACATTTTGCCAGCTCTTCCAGAGACCGTCTTGGTCGAGTATGATAAGGGATTCCCTAAAGAAAAACGCGTGACCTGGGATGCTGTAACCGCAGATCAAGTCAAGGATTACCATAGCTTTACAGTCACCGGTCATGTAGAGGGTGTGGAAAAAGAAGCCCAAGCTCAAGTGACGGTTGAAGGCATTATCGCTGTAGAAGAAGTCAGCACTACCACTCCAGTCGGAGAAAAACCAGCCCTTCCAGAAAGCGTGCGGACCTATCACTCTAATGGTAAGACATATACTGCTAAGGTGGCCTGGGATGCGGTCGATCCGCAACTCTTGGCCAAAGAAGGAGAAGTTGTCCTAGCTGGTCGTGTAGAAGGAACGGATCTTCCAACCCGTCTTCATATTCGTGTTTCCGCAAACACAGTCAAGGGTGCCAATGTAGCAGAGCAATGGACAGGATCTGTCTTGCCACTCGCTTTTGCAAGTGACTCTAACGATGCAGATCCAGTTGCTAAGGTCAATGATAAGGTCATCTCCTTTACCGATGCTCCAGCTAACCGTTGGACCAACTGGGGCCGTGACAATGCGGAAGATTCTGTCGGTATCTTGTTTGGGGATTCTGGTATCTTGACCAAGCGAGCAGTGGATAACCTCCATGTTGGTTTCCACGAAGACCACGGCGTTGGGGCTCCAAGTGAGTATGTGATTGAGTACTATACAGGGGAACAAATCCCAACAGTTCCAAGCAATCCAAATCGTGTCAAAGACGAAACAGACCATCCATTTAACAATCCAGCCAACTGGAAAGAAGTCAGCAATCTAACCGTTGAAGAACCGGTAGCAGCTGGTAAGATGAATCATTTCAGTTTTGATAAAGTCGACACCTATGCTGTTCGTATCCGTATGAAGACGCCAGAAGGCAAACGTGGAAGCTCTATTTCAGAGATTCAGATCTTTGCCAATAAGGTTGCGGCAGAAGAAAAGAGCCAGTTGACCATTCGCGTCAATGGCGATGTATTGCCAGGTGTCAACCCAAGTGTGACCGACTACTACATCGATGCGCGTGATCGGGCTTATCCACAAGTGGAAGCGACAGCCAGCCATCACGGCCTTGCAACGGTTGTACCAAGTGTCCATGAAGGGGAGCCAATCCGTGTCATCCATAAAGCGGAAGATGGTACCATCTTACAAGAATACCGCCTCCATCTCACAAGTGATGCAGAAAAACTGAAACAAGCTGCTCCAGTAGCAGTGGAAGCAGGTAGCCGTTTTGTGAAAGTCGGTCAAGATCTGGTTCTACCATCTACCGTAGGCGTTTACTTCCAAGGGGACACAGGCTATGAACGCAAGGAACTTACGGTGGACTGGAAGCCTCTACCAGCTGATGCGCTTTCTCACGAAGGTAGCTTCACGCTGGAAGGAAAAGTCATTGGCTATGATCTGACAGCTCAGCTGACCGTCCGGGTGTCAGAAAAGACAGGAGAAAACCTCTCTGTGAACCGTGACTACAATGCAGAAGATACCAGGGCATTTGCTAGTGAAACCAATGATCTCGATCCAAATCAAATCGACTATATCGATTACATCAACGATGGAGGCTACAACGAATACTATCGCTGGACTAACTGGAAGAGAGAACCGGATCAAACTGAAGTATTTGCTGGTCTCATCTTCAAGAAAAATGGCCAGGTAACAGAGCGATTGGTCAATAAAGTAGCGGTCGACTTCTTTGCAGATCAGGAAACAGGTCTGCCAACGAAAACTGTTCTTGAACGCTACATTGGTCCAGACTTTGATGTTCCGGATGATTATGGCAATCTGAAGAATCTTCCAGATCATCCATTTAACCAGGCCTCTAACTGGGAAGAGATTCCTTATAGCTTGGATTATGACTTTGAAGCTGGCTATATCTCTAACCTCAGCTTCAATGAAACTAGAACCAAAGCCATCCGTTTAAGAATGGTCCGTGATGAACATCTAAAAGGGATCGGAATCATTGAATTGAGCGCCTATGCCCCAACAGAAGAGGCCCAGGCAACAACTGATGTCATGATCCAAGTGAATGGCAAAGACCTAGAAGGCTTTAAACCAGATGTGACAGATTATCATCTAGAGTATGAGGGAGAACGTCCAATCGTTTCAGCACAAGGCAAGAATGGAACAGCCGTTACGGTCGTGGATGCTAAAAGTGCCAATGTCCCTGTTCTTGTCAAGGTTGTCTCAGAAGATGGCAAGCTCAAAAAAGTATATCAACTTTCTCTCTCCGCAAAAGCACCTACAGGCTCCGCCATTCCTGAAGAAGGGGTTAAGAATCTGGTTCATACCAAACCAGAGTTGGTGATTGAGCCAGAAGAGATGGACTTTGAACGCTTAGAACGTCCAAATGCGGATCTTCCAAAAGGTGAGAAACGTGTGGTTCAAGAAGGTCAAAAAGGCCGCAAAATGCGCTTGGTGGAAGTTTCTCAAGAAAATGGTGTGGAAAGCCGGAAGGAACTAGATGCCTTTGTAGAACTAGATCCAGTGGCAGAGATCACAGAGGTGGGCACGAAAGAGGTACTTCCAGATACTCCACAACCAGAGCCACAGCCGCAACCGCAGCCAGAACCACAACCGCAACCAGAGCCACAGCCACAACCACAACCGCTTCCGAACCCAGAGCGCCCTCATGTTTCAGAAGGACCAGTAGCTATCGCAACTCCTCAAGCATCTCTTGAGGTCAAAGCGGTGCGCCAGGAAGGGATAGATGCAGCAGGGAAGGAAGTCGAGAAAGAAACTCAAACACCAGCAGTTTCAGCTGCTCCAGTTTCCGAAGGTAGATTACCAAATACAGGAACGGAAGAAAGCGTCGCAAGCCTCGTTGCTGGAATCCTAGCGGCAGGCCTTGCTAGTGCTGTGTTGGACGATCAGAAAAAAAGAGCCAAAAAGGCCAAATAAAACAGCTAGAGAAACTAGCAAAAAACGGTGAAAAGTTCACAGGTAAAAAGAAGGAGGATGGGGAAGCCCCACCCTCTTTACCTGGTGACATAAAGGAATAGAATATGGGAAAAAGATTAGTTGATCAGAGAAATCGATTTGGCATTCGTAAACTCTCAGTAGGCGTCTGCTCTGTAGTCGTAGCGACTTGTTTTTTGGGAGTGACTACCAGTTACGCAGGGGAACAAGCTGAGAGGAGTGAAACTCGTGAAGAACGGGTTGAAACAAGCAATGCAGGAGATCAAGGAAAGGAGGAGAAAACTGTGAACGAGCACCAAGAAGAATCAGAACAGCCCTCAGTAGCTACTAGTGAGAAAGAAAATCGCACAGTCAGTCAAGGGACAGAAGCAAGCCAACCAGCCACTTCTCTAAACGAGGAGACTGAGATTGCGGATTACGGACCACTTCCAAGCAAGGCTCAGATGCAATACCACCGCGAAGAACTAGCAGCTTTCATCCACTTTGGGATGAATACCTACTACGATCGTGAGTGGGGAGATGGGCAAGAAGATCCTTATTATTTCTATCCAGAGCATCTGGATACCGATCAGTGGATCAAAACCCTGAAAGATGCTGGCTTTAAACGGACGATCATGGTCGTCAAGCACCACGATGGCTTTCTCTTGTACCCTTCCAAATACACCGACCATACCATTGCCAAAAGTGGTTGGAAGGAGGGAAAAGGTGATGTCCTAGCCGAGGTTTCTGCTTCTGCCAGTAAGTATGATATGGACATGGGAGTCTATCTCTCTCCTTGGGATGCCCACAGCCCGCTCTACCATGTGGATACAGAGGACCAATACAATGAATACTATCTCAACCAGCTTAAGGAAATCCTTGAAGATCCAAAATATGGGAACAAGGGTAAGTTCGTAGAAGTCTGGATGGATGGAGCGCGTGGCGATGGGGCTCAAAAGGTCACCTATACCTTTGACAAGTGGTTTGAAGCCATTCGCAAGGCCCAAGGGGATATAGCTATCTTCTCAGCTGAGCCGACCAATGTTCGTTGGATTGGAAATGAAAAGGGGATTGCCGGAGATCCGGTTTGGCAAAAGGTCAATCCAGATAAGATCCGCAACAATCCATCCAACAGCTACCTCAATCACGGGGATCCGGAAGGGAAGCAATACTCAGTGGGAGAAGCCGATGTCTCTATTCGCTCCGGCTGGTTCTACCATGACAATCAAGAGCCTAAGTCCTTGCGCGAATTGATGGACATTTACTTCAAATCGGTCGGCCGTGGAACTCCACTCTTGCTCAATATTCCACCCAACCAAGACGGAAAATTTGCGGATGCCGATGTGGCCCGTTTGAAAGAATTCCGTCAGACCTTGGATCAACTCTATAGTGTGAACTATGCGGCAGGAGCTTTGGTAGAAGCTGACTCGACACGACGCAACTCTCTCTACAAGGCCAGTCATTTGACAGATGGCGATGAAAAGACCAGTTGGGCACCTGCAGATGATGCCAAGACCGGCTCTTTTGTTCTCGATCTTGGAAAAGAACAGCATTTTGATGTGGTAGAGCTTAAAGAAACCATCGAGAAAGGCCAACGGATTTCTGGCTTCACCATTGATGTGGCTGTGAATGGCCAATGGGTTCCATATGGGGCTGGCTCAACTGTAGGATACCGCCGATTAATCAAAGGGCAACCAGTTGATAGTCGCTATATCCGGGTGTCCATCACCGATGCCCAAGCTACTCCAATCTTGAACGGAGTCTCTGTCTATAAGACGCCAGCCAGCATTGAAGAAACCGATGGCTATCCGCTTGGTTTGACTTATCATTCCGACCGGACAGCAGAGCGGGCCAATGGCCAGTGGAATGAAGAGGGAGAAGGCGTTCGAGGCACCTCTATGTGGACCAAAGAAAAGGGAGCTTCGGTGACCTATCAGTTTGAAGGCACTAAGGCCTATGTGATCGCAACTGTCGACCCTGGTCATGGGGAAATGGATGTCTATGTCGATGGCCAAAAGCTAGCGACCGTCAATACCCAAAGCCCAAGCCGCAAACGTAGCCAAAAGGTCTATGAAACACCGGATTTGACAGCAGGATCTCACACCTTGACCTTGGTCAATAGCAAGGGAGATGCGATCGCAACGGAAGGGATTTATGCTCTCAATAACCAAGAAAAGGGTCTCTTTGAATTTGCTCAGCCAACCCTAGCTGTTAAGAAAGGCGACCCAGCGCAAGTCGTCGTCAAGAGAAAAGGTGGCTCTAAAGGAAGTGCCAGTCTCAAATTAATCACAGAACCAGGAACAGGGGTTCATGGCAAGGTCTACAAAGATACCAACGTCACCCTTGAGTTCGCAGATGGAGAGACGGAAAAAACAGTCCAAGTTCCAACCCTTGATTTTGCAGGAAAAGCGACCGACGTCTATGACTTTAAGGTCAAATTGCTCCATCCGGATCAAGGAAGTCTGGTCGGCTTTATTCCAGAACTGACAGTCCAAGTGATGAATGAAGACCAGTTGCCAGAAAATCGCAAAGAAGTAGATGACCAAGATCCAAAACTGCATTACAGTGAGGGTTGGCAGCACGAGACAGACAATCCAAACTTCTCAAATGGCACAGAATCTTGGTCTAGCTTTAACCAAGTGACCGATGAGGAAGGCAAGAAACACATTGAAGTGACCATTACCTTTAAGGGCACAGGTATAGAGGTTCGAGGAGTAGTCGACCCAAGTCATGGTCTCTACAGCGTCACCTTGGATGGAAAAGAAATGGCCTTCGAAGAAGGTCGGGGCCATGATTATGAGATCGACGGCGATCATTATTTCAGTGGCTACGGAGATCAACGCAAGCTCGACCAGAGTTTGGTCAATATGCAAGGCCTAGCAAAAGGCTACCACCAGCTACGCTTGCATCTGGATCCAGCTCTCAATGACCCTCAGTCATCTAGAGCCATCCAGGTGGACCGATTTGTCCTCTCAGGGAAAGATAGTCAGTTGCTCAGTCAAGAAGAGCTACAACAGATCATCAGAGAAGGAGTAGAAAAGATCAAGGCTACTTCTCTCGATCGCTTGAAAGCAGACCTCAAACCGACGGTTCAAGGACAATTGACGGACTTGACTCAGTTGTTGGATCAAGAGCGCCCAGATTTGGTTGTTGCAGCCAATCAAGTGGAAGCCCTTGAAACCATCTTAGAAGATACTCACAATTATGAACCGCTGACGCAGACACGACCAGAAGAAGGTGTTCGGGATTTGATTCTTGAAAAGCCAGAACTTCTCATCGAAGCGGAGGAGATTCCATTTGAGAGTCAAACACGTGAGAACAAGGACTTGGCCAAGGGCGAAAGCCGGATCCTTCAAGCAGGGAAGGTCGGACGCCGGCTGAAATTGATCGAAGCCCGACAAGAAGAAGGCAAAGAAATTCGGACAGAAGTCGATGCCTTTGTCGAAGTGGAGGCCCAGGACCAGATCACAGAAGTCGGAACGAAGGAAGCGGAAGAAAGTCCATTGATAGCTGATATGCCGACTCCAACCACTCCTGTCACCCCAAGTAAGGTGCAACCAGAAGTTATGACTCTTTCTCAAGCTGAAGACAAAAAAGAAAAAGGAAGACCTGTTCTCTTGCAACCGAAAACCCCAGAAGCAATTTCTGTTTCGACTTCAGACCATCCGGAAAAAGAAGTGGTTAAAAGTCCTTCTCTACAATCGGAAGGAAAACTTCCTCAAACCGGTACAAAAGAAAGTGGATTGTTTGCTTGGTTAGGCCTTCTTGGTCTAGGATTCTTGGGCGGAGGCGCCAAATTCGCTCGTCGCAAAGAGTAGCTCCTTCTTCGCATAAGAGGCTGGGACAAAAGTCCTAGCCTCTCAATTATTTTTGGATTGTC
>NZ_JVSR01000052.1:0-12497 GCF_001069785.1 Streptococcus parasanguinis | reverse complement strand
ACTAAGACTGTAGACGGTGTTGGTACTTACACAGTAGCAGCAGACGGTACAGTAACCTTTGTACCTGAAAAATCATTCGTCGGAACTGCTCCAGCAGTGACGGTTGTTCGTGAAGATAAGAATGGAACCAAAGCTTCTGCAACATACACACCAACTGTAACTCCAGTAACACCTACTGCGAAACCAGCTGAAACAACGGATATCCAAGGTGCTACACAAACAGGTAAGCCTGAATTTACTGAAGGTGACAGCCGTGTTCCAATGAACAATGATGTTCCAGCAACATTTGATGATGGTTCAACGACTAAGACAGTTGACGGCGTTGGTACTTACACAGTAGCAGCAGACGGAACAGTTACATTTGTACCAGAAAAATCATTTGTTGGTACTGCACCAGCGGTAACAGTTGTGCGTGAAGACATGAACGGAACCAAAGCTTCTGCGACTTACACACCAACTGTAACGCCTGTAACACCAACAGCTGAAGATGCTACTTCAACTGGTAAACAAGGTCAAACTCAAACAGGTAAGCCTGAATTTACTGAAGGCAACAGCCGTGTGCCAATGAACGATGATGTTCCAGCAACCTTCGATGATGGATCAACTACTAAGACAGTTGATGGCGTTGGTACTTACACAGTAGCAGCAGACGGAACTGTAACCTTTGTCCCTGAAAAATCATTCACAGGTAAAGCACCAGCCGTAACCGTTGTTCGTGAAGATAAGAACGGAACCAAAGCTTCTGCAACTTACACTCCAACCGTAACTCCAGTAACTCCAACTGCAACACCAGCTGAATCTACTGGACCTCAAGGTTTGGTTCAAACTGGAACTGTAACCTTTACTAAAGGTGATGAAGTAGCGCCAATCGACAAGAATACCATTACTCTTCTTGATGAAAATGGTCAACCAGCAGCATCAGTAGAAGCGAAATCACCAGCAGGTGATGTGATCGGTACCTACACAGTTGATAAAGACACAGGTGTAGTTACTTTCACACCAACAGATAAGTCTTACTCAGGTGATGTAGTTCCAGTTAAGGTTCAAGCAGCTGATACAAATGGTACAACAGTAGAAACCACTTACACACCTAAGATTACTCCAGTTGTCCCAACTTCTGAAGATGCAACATCGACAGATATCCAAGGTCAAACACAATCTGGTAAACCAACCTTCACAGAAGGTAATCCAAATGTTCCAATCGATGAAGATACTC
Organism: Streptococcus parasanguinis; assembly: GCF_001069785.1. Lineage (GTDB taxonomy): Bacteria > Bacillota > Bacilli > Lactobacillales > Streptococcaceae > Streptococcus > Streptococcus parasanguinis_T. The sequence goes on along the minus strand of NZ_JVSR01000052.1, from coordinate 11,281 downwards.
CAGCGACCTTCGAAGATGGATCAACCACTAAGACAGTAGATGGTGAAGGAACTTACACTGTTTCTCCAGATGGAACCGTAACCTTCGTACCAGAAAAATCATTCACTGGAACTGCTACAGGCGTAACAGTGAAACGCGTGGACAAGAACGGTACTGAAATCACAGCGAAGTACACTCCAACTGTGACACCAGTAACTCCAACGGCTACTCCAGCTGAATCAACAGATATCCAAGGTGCAACTCAAACTGGTAAACCTAAATTCACCGAAGGTGACAGCCGTGTACCTATGAACGATGATGTTCCAGCAACCTTCGATGATGGATCAACTACGAAGACTGTAGATGGTGTTGGTACTTACACAGTAGCAGCAGACGGTACAGTAACCTTCGTACCAGAGAAATCATTCGTCGGAACTGCACCAGCCGTAACGGTTGTTCGTGAAGATAAGAACGGAACAAAAGCTTCTGCGACTTACACACCAACCGTAACACCGGTAACACCAACTGCAGAAGATACAACATCTACTGACAAACAAGGTCAAACTCAAACAGGTACACCAACCTTCACACCAGGTAATCCAAATGTTCCAATGGATGATGATACTCCTGCAACATTTGAAGATGGATCAACAACCAAGACCATTCCAGGTGAAGGAACTTACACTGTTGCTCCAGATGGAACCGTAACATTTGTTCCAGAAAAATCATTCACTGGAGAAGGTACAGGCGTAACGGTGAAACGTGTCGATAAGAACGGTACTCCAGTTACTGCTAAGTACACACCAACTGTGACACCAGTAACACCAACAGCAACTCCAGCTGAATCAGAAGCACCTCAAGGTGTGGTTCAAACAGGAACTGTTACCTTCACTGAAGGTGACCCAGTTGCACCAATCGACAAGGATACCATTACTCTTCTTGACGAAAATGGTCAGCCAGCAGCATCTGTAGATGCGAAATCACCAGCAGGTGATGTGATCGGTACCTTCACCGTTGATAAAGAAACAGGTGTTGTGACCTTCACACCAACAGATAAATCATACTCAGGTGATGTTGTTCCAGTTAAGGTTCAAGGTAAAGATACAAACGGAACAGCTGTAGAAACAACCTACACACCTAAGATTACTCCAGTCGTGCCAACTGCTAAACCTGCAACATCTACAGATATTCAAGGTAAAACACAAACAGGTACACCGACCTTCACTCCTGGTAACCCTGCAATCCCAATGGATGATGATACACCTGCAACATTTGAAGATGGATCAACAACCAAGACTATTCCAGGTGAAGGTACTTATACAGTAGCTCCAGATGGAACTGTTACTTTCGTACCGGAAAAATCATTCACAGGAACAGGTACAGGCGTAACTGTGAAACGTGTTGATAAGAACGGTACACCAGTTACTGCAACTTACACACCAACTGTAACACCAGTAACACCAACTGCAACACCAGCAGAAACAACTGATATCCAAGGTAAGACACAAACAGGCAAACCAACCTTCACACCAGGTAACCCAGATGTACCGATGGATGATGATGTGCCAGCAACCTTTGAAGATGGTTCAACTACGAAGACAATTCCAGGTGAAGGAACTTACACAGTTGCTCCAGACGGAACCGTTACCTTCGTACCAGAAAAATCATTCACAGGAACAGGAACAGGCGTGACTGTTAAACGTGTTGACAAGAACGGTACACCAGTTACAGCTAAGTACACACCAACTGTAACTCCGGTAACACCAACAGCAGAACCTGCAACTTCAATTGGTAAGAAGGGTCAAACCCAAACAGGCAAACCAACCTTCACAGAAGGCGATAGCCGTGTACCAATGAATGACGGAGTTCCAGCAACCTTTGAAGATGGTTCAACTACGAAGACAATTCCAGGTGTTGGTACATACACTGTAGCAGCAGATGGAACTGTAACCTTCACACCAGAACCTGAATTCACTGGAACTGCACCAGCTGTAACAGTGGTTCGCGAAGATGTGAACGGAACCAAAGCTTCTGCAACTTACACACCAACTGTCCTTCCAATCACTAAGTTTGTTGATAAAGAAGGTAAAGAAATCCCAGGATATCCAACAGTTGATGGCGAAGAACCAAAAGCTGAAATTCCAGGTTACCGCTTTGTGGAAACGAAGAAATTGCCTAATGGTGATACTGAACACGTCTATGAAAAAGTTACGACTTCATATGTAGACGAAAATGGGGACCCAATCCCAGGTAACCCAACAGAAGCTGGGGAACAACCGAAGAAAGATATCCCTGGTTATGACTTCGTGAAGACTGTTGTAGATAAAGATGGAAACATTCAACATATCTACAAGAAGACTGTGACACCAACTCCAATGCCGGATCCAACTCCGACACCAGAGCCACAGCCACAACCTACTCCACAACCGCAACCAACACCAGAACCACAACCTACTCCACAACCAAAACCAGAAGAACCAACTATTCCTGTCGTTCCAGAAACGAAAGAAGAAGTGAAGTATATCGATCCACAAAATCCTACTGCACAACTTCCAAATACAGGAACAAAAGAATCTTCTACTGCTGGTCTGGCAATCTTTAGTGCTTTAGCAGGTCTCTCATTATTCGGATTTGCAAAACGCAAAAAAGAAGACTAAGCTAACTTGTGGCTAAGAAAAACCGCGAAAATCTCGCGGTTTTTTCTGTTTGTATCTAAAAAAATATCCTCCAAACTAGATAGTTGAAATCAGTCTTTTATAAGAAAATTTGATAAAATAGAAGTATCAGTGTAAAGGATGAGAGAATGAAAAAGATAATTGGTATCTGGGCTCAGACTGAAAATGGCATTATTGGAAAGGACCAAGTCATGCCTTGGCATCTGCCAGCTGAGCTTCAGCATTTCAAAGAAACAACCATGGGGCAAGCGATTCTCATGGGAAGAGTGACCTTTGATGGTATGAAAAAACGGGTTCTACCAGGTCGGACCAGCATTATCTTAACGCAAGATCAAGCCTACGATCCTGAAAATGATGCTGTACTCGTCATGCACAGCAAGGAAGAAGTCTTGGACTGGTATCAGAACCAAGAGAAGAATCTTTACATTATTGGAGGCAGTCAGATTTTAAAGCTCTTCTCTGACCAGTTAGAAGAATTGATCCAGACCATGATTCATGCAACGATTGATGGAGATACATTGGCACCAAAATTTGAAGAGAGCCACTATGAAAGAGTCCGTCAAGTCCATCATCCGAAAGATGAGAAGAACCCATATGATTTTACGGTCAACTATTATAAGAGAAAGGATTTAGACTAATGGAGCGAAGTGTCTTTGGTTTTTTTACAGCTGTCCTATGTGTCATCTGTTTGATTTGCGCCTTACAAACCTTTCGTAAAAAACGGTTTGGCCTCGCTATTTTATTCTTACTAAATGCTTTTACCAATCTTGTGAATTCCATTCACGCCTTTTACATGACCTTATTTTAAACTAAATAGAAACAGAAAATGACAGAAAGAGGAAATACATGCCAACGAATCAAAATAATGATATGATGGTTTATTGTTCATTTTGCGGAAAGAGTCAAGATGAAGTCCAAAAAATCATTGCAGGAAACAATGCGTTTATCTGTAATGAATGTGTAGAGTTAGCACAAGAAATTATCCGCGAGGAGCTAGCAGAAGAGGTTCTTGCAGACCTTAGCGAAGTTCCAAAACCAATCGAATTGCTCAATATCTTGAACCACTATGTCATCGGTCAAGATCGTGCCAAACGTGCTCTTGCTGTAGCGGTATACAACCACTACAAACGTATCAACTTCCACGATACGCGTGAAGATGAGACAGATGTTGAATTGCAAAAATCAAACATCCTCATGATTGGCCCTACTGGTTCAGGTAAGACTTTCTTGGCCCAAACCTTAGCACGTAGCTTGAATGTCCCATTTGCCATTGCAGATGCAACTGCTTTGACTGAAGCTGGATATGTAGGAGAAGACGTTGAAAACATTCTCTTGAAACTTCTTCAGGCAGCTGATTTCAATATTGAACGTGCTGAACGAGGCATTATCTATGTCGATGAAATCGATAAGATCGCTAAGAAAAGTGAAAACGTCTCTATCACACGTGACGTTTCTGGTGAAGGAGTGCAACAAGCCCTCTTGAAGATTATCGAAGGAACTGTCGCTAGTGTCCCACCTCAAGGTGGACGCAAACACCCACAACAAGAGATGATCCAAGTGGATACCAAGAACATCCTCTTTATCGTAGGTGGGGCTTTTGACGGGATCGAAGAAATTGTTAAACAACGTCTCGGTGAAAAAGTCATCGGTTTTGGTAAGAACAATAAAGCTATTGATGAATCAAGCTCTTACATGCAAGAAATCGTTGCAGAAGATATTCAAAAATTCGGGATTATCCCAGAATTGATCGGACGTCTTCCAGTCTTTGCTGCTCTTGAGCAATTGACAGTTGACGACCTTGTCCGTATTCTAAAAGAGCCACGCAATGCCTTGGTAAAACAATACCAAACCTTGCTTTCTTATGATAATGTTGAATTGGAATTCGATGATGAAGCCCTTCAAGAGATTGCTAATAAAGCCATCGAAAGAAAAACAGGAGCTCGTGGACTTCGTTCGATTATCGAAGAAACCATGATGGATGTCATGTTTGAAATTCCAAGTCAAGAAAATGTCAAACTTGTTCGAATTACAAAAGAAGCTGTAGATGGAACTGAAAAACCAATTCTCGAAACAGCCTAGAAAGATAAAATATGGAAATTAACACACATAATGCGGATATCCTCTTAAGCGCTGCAAATAAGAGTCATTATCCTCAAGATAAGATTCCAGAAGTTGCACTTGCCGGTCGATCCAATGTCGGCAAGTCTTCTTTTATTAATACTCTCTTAAATCGAAAGAACCTGGCCAGAACATCTGGGAAACCAGGAAAAACCCAATTGCTCAATTTCTTCAATATCGATGATAAACTCCGGTTGGTAGACGTACCTGGTTATGGCTATGCACGAGTCTCGAAAAAAGAGCGCGAGAAGTGGGGGCGGATGATCGAAGAATACCTCACTAGCCGGGAGAACTTAAAAGCAGTCGTTAGCCTAGTCGATTTTCGTCATGAACCTTCAGCAGATGATGTTCAGATGTATGAGTTCTTAAAATATTATGAAATTCCCGTGATCTTAGTTGCTACCAAGGCAGATAAGATTCCGCGTGGAAAATGGAACAAACATGAATCGATCATCAAGAAAAAACTAGATTTTGATCCTGCTGATACCTTTATTGTCTTTTCTTCTGTAACCAGGGAAGGACTAGAGAAGTCATGGGATGCTATTTTAGAAAATGCGTTTTACGAAATAAATTGAAATGACATGAAAATGTCATTTTTGTTTTGGATTTATCTCGCAATTGTAATACAAGTGTAATATAAGTGCCTTTGTTTTCTTCTATTTATATGGTATAATCTCTATAAAGATAAAAGATGATAAAAAATTAATTGGAGATAAATTGTATTATGAAAAAGAAAATACGGAATAAAACGAAATTATTTGGCTTGTTCGTTTCTGTATTAGCAGTGGGGACATTTGCTGCTGCTATGAGCGAGCACGTCACATCAGTTGGTGCTAATGATGGAACTTACCAAGCTTATTCAGACCCTACTGAAGCTTTCATCTCACAAATTGGTGAGTCAGCTCGTCAGCTCGGTCAAGAGAATGACCTTTATGCTTCCGTTATGATCGCACAAGCTATCCTTGAAAGTGGATCAGGTCAGTCTGGCTTGTCTTCTTATCCGCATTACAACCTTTTCGGGATTAAAGGAAGTTATGCTGGTCAATCTGCAGTGATGCAAACTTGGGAAGATGATGGTGCTGGAAATGCCTATACGATTAATGACGCTTTTCGTTCTTACCCATCTTACTATGAATCATTGCAAGACTATGTAGCTGTTTTGAAACAAGGACATTTTGCAGGTGCATGGAAGAGCAACACCTCTAGTTACCAAGATGCAACAGCTGCTTTGACAGGGGTTTATGCGACAGACACAAGCTACTATGCAAAACTTAATAATATCATTGAAACCTATAATTTGACTCAATACGATTCACCAAATGTTCAGGGTGGAATCACAGGTTCGGTATACAATCCATACCGTCAACAGTTCACTTCACAAGAAATCTTGAATTTGGATATTGCTTGGGCGAACCGTTTGAATTATTAAAACTAAAACAGGTATCTGCCTGTTTTTTCTTTTTGTTTTTTAGTACATAGTGTTATTCGATATAAAACGTACATAGTGAAAATTTAAGAATTCTTCCTGAAAACCTTTTCAAACTTTTCTCTCTATGATATAATGATTTTGTTCACAAACATTATATAAGGAGTATAGTATGTCTGAATCTAATTTTATTCAAAAAGTTGGAGCGGCTTGTAATAAGAAGGAAGATCTCTATCAGAAATCTAAAACTCGTTATGCAGTCCGTTCTATTTTTGCTGGAGGATTTCTTACTTTAAGTACGGCGGTCGGAGCAGTTGCAGCTGACTTATTAAATACTTTTGTACCTGGATCTGGTCGTTTTCTATTTCCATTCATCTTTGCCTGGGGCTTGGTTTACCTCCTATTCTTAAATGCGGAATTAACCACCTCAAATATGATGTATTTGACGGCGGGTACCTATCTAAAGAAAATTAACTGGAAGAAAGCGTTGGAGATTCTTCTTTATTGTACCTTCTTTAATTTAATTGGTGCTTTAATCGTCGCTTTTCTTTTCAATCAAACAACTGCCTTTGCACATATTGATCCAAAAGGTTTCCTAGCTACGGTGGCAGAAAATAAACTCCAACGTAGCAATCAAGTGGTTTTCTTTGAAGGAGTTATTGCCAATATCTTTGTAAATATTGCTATTCTTTCTTATCTATATTTCAAAGATGAAACAGCGAAGGTGCTCTTAGCACTCTCAGCGATCTATATGTTTGTCTTTATGACCAACGAACACTTGGCTGCAAACTTTGCTTCCTTCTCGTTATTGAGCTTTAATTCTGTTTCTAGCCAATTGCCACATTTTGAGTTTTTAAATATTTTACGTCATTATAGCGTCACCTTCTTTGCCAACTGGGTAGGAGGAGGAGTTCTAATGGGACTAGCCTATGCTTGGTTGAATAATATCAAGAGTCTTTATAACGATTAAAAAATATAAAAAAAGTTTGCAAAAGTACTTGCATTCTTTTTTTATATATGATAAACTAATCTACGGTTTGAAAAAACTGCCTAAGACAGTAGGGGAGCTCGACTCATAAAGATCCTACCGAGGACAAAACGTATCAATGAAAAGAAGCGTATTGTACTTTCGTGTCTAGGTTTGGGCGCGTTTTTCTTTTGGAAAAATTCCCCAAGCAAAATAATTACGGAGGTGAACACACTAATGAGTGAAGCAATTATTGCTAAAAAAGCGGAACTTGTTGACGTAGTAGCTGAAAAAATGAAAGCTGCTGCATCAATCGTCGTTGTAGATTCTCGCGGTTTGACAGTTGAGCAAGATACAGTTCTCCGTCGCAACCTTCGCGGAAGCGAAGTTGAGTTTAAAGTGATCAAAAACTCAATCTTGCGTCGTGCAGCTGAAAAAGCTGGTCTTGAAGATCTTGCATCTGTATTCGTTGGACCTTCTGCAGTAGCATTTTCTAACGAAGATGTTATCGCACCTGCGAAAATCTTGAACGATTTTGCAAAAGACGCTGAAGCACTTGAAATCAAAGGTGGTGCAATCGAAGGCGCTGTCGCATCTAAAGAAGAGATTCTTGCACTTGCAACTCTTCCAAACCGCGAAGGACTTCTTTCTATGCTCCTTTCTGTACTTCAAGCGCCAGTGCGCAACGTTGCTCTTGCAGTCAAAGCGGTTGCAGACAACAAAGAAGACGCAGCTTAATCTTAAGCTACGCAGCGTAGCCTAGCTACAAAAAAATAAAAATATAAAATTAAAACTTATTTGGAGGAAATAACAATGGCATTGAACATTGAAAACATTATTGCTGAAATTAAAGAAGCTTCAATCCTTGAATTGAACGACCTTGTAAAAGCTATCGAAGAAGAATTTGGTGTAACTGCAGCTGCTCCTGTAGCTGTTGCTGCAGCTGGTGCTGCTGACGCAGGTGCTGCTAAAGATTCATTCGATATCGAATTGACATCTGCAGGCGACAAGAAAGTCGGCGTTATCAAAGTTGTACGTGAAATCACTGGTCTTGGTCTTAAAGAAGCTAAAGAACTTGTTGATGGTGCACCTGGTGTCATCAAAGAAGGTGTTGCAGCTGCTGAAGCTGAAGAAATCAAAGGTAAATTGGAAGAAGCTGGAGCTTCAGTTACTCTTAAATAATAGAGTAACGCAAATTGAATGCGAAAGCCTAGTATATTAAGGTTAAGAATTGCTTAAGGTGATTTAAATCTTAAATAGGGGAGTTATTCCCCACCAAATCCCCGCCAAGTTAGATCTTGGCGGGGATTTTTTCTACAACAAAATAGACACTATAATTCTTTTGTTAGATTTATGATATGCAGAAATTATAGTGCTATTTTAACCTAAATCCAATCATTGCCTTCAACTGGTGCATATGCCCACCAGACCCAAGCTAAACCAAGATCAGTAGCTTGGATAATATTATTTTGAAAAGTAATTAAATTATGATGAAGTGCAAAATCAATGTATTCATCTAGTTGATTTCTTCTATCAGCATAGCCTTCTTCAATTAATTTTGAGATTGATTCAGGGAAACTCACGTAGTCTAAAAAGCTAGTGAAGTAAGTATCGGTTATTAGTTTTTCACGAATTTCAAAATTTGAACCTTTGAATTCTCGTTGCAAATGATTTTTAATTGACATTCTTTTACTCCTTTTAAATTTATAGTATGTCAGAAAAATGTGTTAAAACTGTTAGCTATACAACAGCCTATATTTTGAGTATGCCATAAAAACGCAGAAAAACTGTTTTTTTCTGTATTTTTTCTTCATTTTTTAGTCGAAAATGAGATACTTTAAAGAATATAGTTGGTCACTGTAACGGATAGACGCCAGTGGGAAAGATGGAAGACCGAGACCGCCATCAAAGCTAAACGATTATATTTTGTAGGCAGGGCTGAATTTAAGGCTTTTTTATAGTTCGATCCACGAATTTTATAAGGTTCATCTCTTAGTTCATTAATGAAGTTTTTCTTTTGTTTCTCAAATTTCTTTAATGATTTATTTCTTAAATTTTGGTGGCCAACTTCCCAACGTTCTATTAAAAAATTTTTTAAATTCAGCTTGAATTTAGGATTGTCTTGGAGTTTCTTCAAGTAGAAGTAATAACACTCTCTTGCATGTTGAGCTCGCATCCCATGTAGATTGATTAGATTATTCATTTCTACATCTGTAAAGATATAATCATCCTCTTGTTTATTTTTAAAGGTATCGAGGACTACTGGAACATCTTGAGGAAGAATAAGTTGAGGTTGAAATTTTCCTCCCTTCCCACGCTGAACTAAAACATAGTAATTTCCATTATTATCTTTTCGAATATCTTTTCCTTTTAATTTTTTTAATTCGGATCTACGAATCCCAACTGCCCGCTGAAAATTAACCAGCCGAGAGAAGCGAGAGTCTGTTTCTTGATGTTTACCTTGTGAGTTTTTTGATTTGATACGACCTCGGATAATTTTGTCACTGGAACGCTTGTCTTTTCTAATGCGATTCATGTTGATATCAACTGCTTTGCAGATAGGTGCTAAATAAGTATGGATTGTAGCAACAGAATATTGTTTAGGATCATCAGTTAGATCTAGTTGGTATAGTTGAATCACTTCTTCAGTAATATCTGTTTTTTTCTTAATATTGTTTTCTTTAGCCCACTTTGTAAAGCGAGTAATTGCTCTTTTATAGCTTGTCCTCGTTCGATTGTTTGTGATATTTTTTGAAGCTGCAATAAATAAATCGTGCTTGAGAGAATTCCTTTTTCTTGGCATTATACATTCCTTTCTAAAATAATTACATATTATTGTTAAACTGCCTCCCACCCTTTTTTAATAAGCTGGGTATGCTTTTGATACTTCCCATCGAGGCTAACTCTTGAAGTTTAATGTTTGCGATAGATTTTCAGTACTCACCGTGTTCTATGTTTGGAAGTATCATAAAGATGTCATTGCTTGTTCGAGCTTATAAAACTTTTCTATTTTACATTTTTTATTACATTATTTTTTTACTTTGCTAAACTAGTTATTTTTTTAGTATTTACTTTTATTTTTACCTTTTTTATTTTACCTTAAACACGTTTTTCTTTACTTTTTTATCTACTAAATGGTTATTCTTTACTTCATGTTATTCAGTAGAGAATAACCATTTAGATTTTCTTTCTTTTTCTCTTAGTTTTTTCCTTTGCAATGACTAGCATATGAGAGATAAGTACGTTAACCGTGCCCAGTAACAAACTTTCTCACCATATGATTAATGGTAGTAGCTCTACTTACTCAATTTAATTTACAATAATAGTATGCCATATTTTGATAAAAATAAAGATAGAAGAAAAACATCGTTATTTTAGGAACAGAATGTTGTTTTTATTTTTACGGAAAAATGGCATAATAATAGTATAGATAAAAAAAGGCAGTGCTGAACTGTCTTTTTTTGTTCCTAAAAAAAGGAGGTAGCAGATGCTCAAGAACAATCGTTTAATAATAATATTAAAGAGAGTAAGGCCACCGTAAATCTAAGGATGAAAAAATCTTTTTTTAAAAAATAGGAGGAAAACAAAATGAAAACATATAAAAAGTATGTAGTTTTTTCAAGTCAACAATATATTTCAGAATTAATTAATCTTAATGAAGAAATTAATATTAGAATGTTTTATTCAACATTTGAAGACGATCAGTATATCTCAATCTTGAATGATCAAGATCAAGAACTGTCATTCAATTTTGTAAATGATAGTATTGAATTTGAATTGATTGATCCATTGTGTGAGAAAATTTTAATTACATTTGATACTGTAGAACAGACAGCCAAAGTTCATCAAGTAATTAAATTTCTCTTAGATTTGTTTTTTAAATTCAATTGGCATGAATCAGTTGCAGCGTTATCAGTTGCAGATTTCTGGGAATTGATCAAGAATTACGAGAAAGATAACCTCGATATGACGTTTGGTTACCCAAGAATCTCAGGTTCTAATAGCTAATAGCCATATTTTTAGGCAAAAAAAACTCTAAGCAGGCAGAGCCTGCTAACTCATGACAGAAAAAGAAGTAAAATATTTAAAGATTCAATTTAATTCAATTGAAACTGT
>NZ_JVSR01000051.1:18255-114305 GCF_001069785.1 Streptococcus parasanguinis | reverse complement strand
ATGGAGCCGGTGGGAGTTTCTAAAACTTAATTATATCGCTGTTTTTAGGTTTTAGGGTCTGTTTTAGGTACTGACTTCTAAAACTTTCACGGCTCATCATTTGTATTACTAGTTTAGCATAGGTTCCAAGAAAGTTCAAGCTTAATTATAAAAGAGATATAGAATGAAGCTATTTAATAGGAAAAAATCTTTTATTTTTTTTAAAAAAAGTTAGTAAAATCTCTTGATTTAATACAACTTTAGTTGTATAATATATACATAAGGTTAAGGAGGAAACCTTAGACAAGGAAACTAAAGAAAGGAAAAATAAATGTTAAGGCGAAGAAAAAAGCCAATCAAAGCTAAGACGAATAAGCTAGTAGTCAAAATCAACTTGTTCATCATAAGCATTGAGTGGCACATCGAATTCGGATAGTGAGCAATCACTATCCGCCCCTTGGTGGGGCTTGCTTTAATTATAACAGGTATCGTGATGAAAGTAAAATTTAATGTTAAAAAAACCACAGCTAGAGAAAAACTTGAGTTTATTTTAGGGCTTCTGTTGATCGTAGTGATCATTTGGTTTTTTGTGAGGTAAATATGTTAGTTGATATCAATGCTATTAAATGGCTGCTAGAAAATGCCACAGCCTATTCTATTAGTAAAAATTGTGGATTATCCACCCAAGCTGTAGACAAATATAAGAATGGTATTTCTGATATTATGAATATGCGTTTGAAACACGCAATTAAAATGGCAGAATACGCCAATCAGTTAAAAAACAAAAAGTGATGGTTATTTAATCATCACTTTTTTTGATGTAAAGACCCATTGCTTATAGCAGAGAATCAAAAAAACATAGTCATTCGATTGAGGTTACAACGGACAATTTTAATAATTGCCGTTATAAGCACAATAAAAAAGCCCCCTCGAATTGAGGGGGTGTGTGTCTTATGTATTATAGAGTTTCTGGCCACGGGTCATCTGTGATATATACCACGCTTGAGAAGCGAATGTCTCCGATGTCCCGATCTGTCGGCACTGGGTCGTCAAATTGCAAACGAAATTGATTGCCGTCTGATGGACCGCCCAAATACCAAGTGCCAAGACGTTGACCTTTGTCATTGGTAATCATACCGATTTTTGACCCAATAGGACGAAAGCCAAGCGGTATGCCATTAACATTTATAATCACCACATTTCGTTCACGGTCAGATCCTTGTGGGACGTATCCCACCGCGCCTCTCCGCTTGATACCAAACCAACCCCACGATAGACCGCCGAAGTTGATTTCTACTGTGGAGTTAATCCGTCTAAATTCCATGAATGACGCACCAAGCACGGAAGAAACATTCTTGGCCCGCACTCGTCCAGTGTCACCCGCTAGAATCACCCAGTTATCACGGCCAGCGCCAGCACGCTTTTTGATCCATTTAAAGGCTCCGTTTTTAGCGGTTGTGTCGATGTAGGTTGTTCCAATATCAGCATTTAGCTCATACGGAAAACCTTGACCTTTTGATTCGCTACTAGAGCCACCAGAACCAGAACCGACTGAACGCTTCAACTCTTCAAGATCGTTTTTCGAAGCAAGCTGGCTTGTGTCAATCGTTGGTAACTTGGATCTTGTGATAAACGGATCGCCACCGTTTTGCAATTTTGTATCGATGAGAGCGTCCAGACCGAGGTCTACGTGCTTCTCCTTGATATTCGTGGTCATCTGCGCTTGTAACGTGGCATACGTTGGAAACAACTCGTAAGCTTTGGAAGTTTGCAACGCTCCGCCTTGATTAGCTTGAAGCGTCCCAATATCACGACCAATGGATTCTATAGCTTTCTTTAATTTATCCATTCAGCACCTCCTTAGAGGGTATTTTTAGCCATTGTATAGATTTGTACGAAGTCAGTATTTTCAAGGTCAGTGAATTTTTGGCCAAGCTCTGTCATTTTAGACACAATAGCTTGGTCTGCTGATCCTGCACCATTTGCGATACGGTCAGCGATCTCTTTGAGAGTATCTAATTCTTCTGGTACTCCATCGCCTAAAATGGCAGTCTTGACACCAGCGATAGCCGTGTCTAGTTGTTGTTGTGTGATTCCAGCTTGTCCAAGTTCTGACTTGTCGGCTTTGCTTGCAAGTGTGGTTTTAATTTCCTTGATGTCGCTACCGACAGCTTGAGCAAATGATGTTAATTTTTCAGTATTTAAAGTCATAATTTTTCCTCTCTAAATTTTTGCAAGATTGTATAGTACTGTTAGGTCTGGCAACTCTTCCGTTTGTGATCCGTTTGGATGTTCAGCGATATACTTGTCAATTTCAGTTTTAACATCATTTTTTACAAGCGATAATACTTCCTCGCTTGTAAATTCATCTGCTGAACGGGTGACGTCTAAACGTGTTGAGCGATCACTTGGGAAGATATAGCCACCGCAAACGACTTCAACCAGATAGGATCCGATCGGAAGGGCTTTTTCGATTTTTAAAGTGACTCTGGATTTATCCACTTTACTTTCAAATGTAGCCTTTCCTTTTTGGTTAAAAATCCTAATTGTGGCATTTTTTCCATTTAAATCACTGATTGGATGCATATTTTCATCCAACAACTCATAACCAAAAAGAGAGGCAGAGTCGCCTTGCTTTACGATTGCACCACCTTCAAATTGCTTTAGATTTGTTGAATTAATACTCATAATTCATCTCCTTTTAAGCGAATGAACCAAAGCTATTAATTCTACGTCCGTTTTCAGATTGTCCGACTGCAACATATCTTCGATTACCAGACCCTGCGATATACGTGATCCAGATATAACCATCATTATCTAACCAACCGTCATAGTTGATAGTTTGGCCAGCGGTATACACCGCTACAATCTCACCAGCAAGTCCGGCAGAAGACCGTACATTTAGCGCAGATACTTCGACTGTAAATGTGCCGGTTTCCTCATTAAATTCGCTAGAATCTACTGTAAGAGGCTCTGACGGTTCGATGGATGCTACTTGTGCTGGTTGTCCGTCTACTGGGAAGTAAAACCAACCTACAATGCCGTTAAAATCACGGGTGTTATATCGTGCCGGACCTCCTACGTAAAGACTGTCTGCATTGCCGTCGATATTCTGCTCAATGGTGCGCATGGTATAACCGTCTGAATCTTCGATGACTAGACCTGTGTGACCGTAGCTGTGGCCGTAGATGTATGTCGTATCCATGACGAATACAGCACCAGCCCGTGGCTTGCTGTCCAGATTGCCCTCTTGGTTATATTCCACCTCATAACCTAAATCACGAGCAGAATTGAGTAGATCAATAGCATTGCCCCAGAGAGTTTTTCCGAAAAAGTAAGTAGAGATTGCATTCGGTAGTGCAGCACATTGCATCCCCCATTGGCTCATAGATACACCAGTGCCAGCATCTGCTAACCCTTCTGCATATCCCAAAATATCATTTAAAGTAGCCATTTATTGCTCCTTTCTAAAGTCAAAAGCCACCACCCAAAAATAGGCAGTGGCTAGTAAAAAGATTGTCACTTTAAGAGTTATCCTCTTAATCAGCGTTTGGCTCATCGTAGTCAAGCGCTCGTGTGCTATCACTCAATCCTGATGTTGTAGGGTCGTTAACAATCCCTACAAGTACAAGAAAGGCAAACAGTACATTGATAAATACAAGGACTTTATCAATCGTTTGGCCAAACTCCAATTTGATGCCAAAGATATCGGCAAATGCTTGGAATAGCAAGGCTAAGGCTGGCACGAGAGCAAGCCAAAAGTTTTTATTTTTCAAACGTACATTCCAGTTGATTTTCATAGTATTACCTCTTGTTAATTATTTTTGTTTTGAATGAGGGCTTTAAGTTCTTTCATGTCTTCACTCAAAGCCTTTACTTGTTCTGCCAAAATAAGCAGTGATTTATTTTGTTCATCGTGGTTGTCGAGTCGTCTAACAGCCGTAAGACGGAAATCACGCATGTTCTCGATGTCTTTCTCGATCACGACCATACGTTTTTCTTGTGCCACGACACTTCCTTTAAAATTACCGTAAATTCCAAGTAAGATCCCGACAAATCCGACCATCATCGAGATATCTTCTGGTGTAAAGTGGATCATAGATCACGCCCCTCTCTAATTAAAGTACTGGTTGTGGTGTAGCTGTCGCCACTGGTTGAGTTTCAAGATCTCCGCTTGGTTGTGCTGGTTTGTTTTCCTTCGGAAGTTCCCATTTCCAGACTGCAAGTTTGCCATCTTGTGATAGCTTGCCCTCGAGTTCTTCCACGGATTCGCCGTTGTAAGTAAAATCATTATTTACTTGCACAAGCACACGAGTACCTTCGCCATATTTCGCTGTGTAGTTTGGATTGTTAACAACAAAGATATCATGCGCTTTATATTCCTTGCCAACTTGCCCAGATTCTACCAATTCCAATCCACTAGCATACAGAGTTGGATCAATTGGATTATCTGTATCTGTTACACGAGCGAGAACTGACCAATCAGCTACTGATTTGATGCTTTGGATTTGTTGCGTCATCGCTTCGTTCTCCTTGGTCAATTCTTGGATTTTAGCGATAGCGTTATTGTTAGCTTCGACAGATTTGTCTAACTCTTTTTTGATTGATACGACTGCGCCAGATGTATCAAGCTCCATGCGGACGATATTCAATACTGCTTCAACCAGTGTCGCATCATCTTCGGTCATGCGATTGGTTGGCAAGATTTCTTCAAAGACACGGTACGGAAAATCTTGCTTGATTGCTACTTTCGTAGTGTTGGCTACTGCATCGTATGATTTAAATTGTACTTTGTAATCCATTAGTTTGTTACCTCGTTTTTGTTTTTAATTTCTTCAAATAGATCCTTTAAATCTTTGTCAGACTCTAGGACAGAGCGATAGCTTTCAACTTCATTTACAAGTTGTGCTACATGTTCCTGAGATTTAGTAAGTCGGGCTTTAAATTCAGCCTCGTTGATTGTCTTATTCGCCAATTGGTTGGCTAAATCAGTGATGATTGCTATGTATGTGCTTTCGTTCATTTTGCTACCTCTTATTAGATATATTGGTCAAATGGAATTGTTTGATCAGAATTGATATTGTAGAATGGGAAGCCGTATATATTAAGCCCCCATGAAGGGTTTTTTTTGCGTATTATTTCAAAATTCTGTCTGAAATGTTCAAGTAGTACGCCTAAATTCCACGCTCCGGCATGCCCTCCTTCCCCGTGCGAAGGAACTGTGAATCCAGTAGTTTGAAATTGTAGTCCGCCATTTTGACGCACAGAGTGTCTAAATTGGATTCGGTCTCCGACTAATTCCACCCTGTCGTAAGGAGTTTCACGACTATCACGAAATATTCTGATACCGGCGAAAGATCCATCCGCCCCAGCATCTGATTGGTTGTCGGTCATTTCGTTGATCCATTTATGAGATGTATTTCCTAAAGTGGTCGCAACACCGCCATGTACGGAATCTTTAAACATCAACGCTCCGATAGTGTTGTGCTTCTTCTGAGGATGTGTGCGTTGTCTAAAGAGTACATTTTTACCAGACTTAAATTCAATTCGAGCGTTTTCATTAAAATCAATTTCCGAGTTATCTAGGTCAATTTTCATCGCTCCCTTATTAGATAAAATCCTACCACCACTAATACGTTCAGCAGAGAAATCAATCGAGGCAAGTTGTGTGATAAAGGCTTTTTGGGCCATTAATTCCCTGATGAATGCCTGATTAGTTACCAACTTGTTGATCATGGCAGAATCTACTAGCATTTTATCAGCCGTTACTGAGTTTGAGGCTAAAATCGGTGTGGTGACTGATCCAGCCTTCATGTGCCCAGTTTCCACGCTCTCGCTTGCAATGTGACGACCCAAAATAGATCCATCGACTACCATGTCCCCTTTTACTTTAATCAATTTTGCAATTAAAGCAATAGACTCTGGCTCTTGTACCATTAAGGAGCTGATCGTTCTTCCGTTAATACTCTTACCAGTACCGAAGGAAATTTGACTTGGTGTGATTTGGATATCCGTTTTTCTCACCATATCACCAATTTGGCTGGTAATTGTTGTGAATTGCCCATCTACGGTCTGTTTGTATTCGGCAATCTTAGACTCAATTTTAGTCTCTGAAGTGCCAGCTTTATCCAGTGGACTGGGCCTAAATGCTGGAATCTTAGATCCACGGACTAAAATTGGATTTCGTACCCAAAACTCTCCGTTATTTATAGCATAGATGTAGAATGGGAAATTTCCTGTTTTGTTAAACTCAAAATCACGATCGGCAGTGAAATGGAATTCTGCTCGAATCCACCTATCTTTCGGTGTATTTTTGTCAGCAAAACCTTGAGCAAATATGGCAGTATTGTTTGAATGGTTTTTTAATGCAAACGCTAGGCCTTTGTCTACCTCTACACCAGACTTGATCATGTAATCAAATGCGATAGAGTATACATCACCTTGCAAAATGCGATCAATATAGATTGGGAAACAAGGTCCTAGCCATGTTGTGGACGGAGACCCATCAATTTTCATTTTGAAGATTCCGTCTTCCGGCCTTGAAAGCCTATTATTATTATTATTATTATTAGACACACTGTATTCAGCTAATGTGTCCGCAAATCTGATAAGATTGTCTGGTGTTGTATCTGTTGCAACACTTTCAAATCTTCGATTGATTCCAGCTACATCTTCCTCATATTTAGCTTTTGCTATGTAGCCTTGCTCTAGAATCTGCCTTGTTGCTTTCAGTGCATCAACAGCAGCTTTTTCAGAGTATGTCAGCATGCGCTGTTCGAGTTCACCATTTGGACCAGCTTTGATCTCTAATTGTGTTAATTGGGTCGAGAGACCTTGGATGGTTCTTTCAAAAGTGGCTTGCGCCTGTGTTACTAAATATTCTTGATCTTCAGGGGCTGGTTGCCACGGCCTTTTTTGAGTCCCTTTATACAGGTCGATTTCTGCTATATATAAATCAGATTGTCCGCTGTTCGCTCCGTTATTATCAAAACGTAAATAGGCATTATCAATGTCTCCGGAATTAAATTGGACCGATACACTTTCTAGGTTACTAATGCTTAATTTCTTGCCATTAATCAACTGTTTGATAATAGTGAAGCCTTGAGTTTCACCATTCCGTCTGCCCAAAACGAAAACATCATAAGATGTTAAAGCTGAATTGTTAAATCCTCTAAAGTTAAGAGTATAATCTGTATTCTTTTCTAATAAAAACCGATTGGAACTTATAACTTTTTCGGTTCGGTCATTGTTGGAGAAAATAAGTATTGGTTTTGAGCCGTTAAAATAGAATGGATGGTTCCCTATTTTTGCAATCCCATTGCTGCCAAAATACTTCGTACCTTCTTTATAACCAGTATCACGAATTAAGTTAGGCCCACCGATTGTTGAAGAAGTAAGTTGCTCTTTAATTCCATTCACTGTCTGTTCAACATAAGAGCGATCCACTTTCCCATTTGCCACATTGGTCAGGTCAGAGATGGCTTTCTCTGTAGTCTGCTCAAAGCGTGATTGTGCGCCTTGGATTCCAGCAAATTGGCTTTGTGTCTGAGCTTTAAAGTCATTGATTAACTTCTGGATATCGGCATCACTGGTCTTTAATTGATCAGTAGTAGCTTCCAAACCTTGCATATTGACTTCAATGCCATTGTATTGAGCTTTGAACTCTTCTACAATTTCATTTTTATTTGCTTGTTTTGCCGCCTTGATTTTCTCAGTGACTTGAGCTGAGATTTCCTGCTTAACTACTTCAGCTTGTGCTTTGGCTTGCTCAATCCCGTCTGTGATTTTATTTTCCAGCTCTTTTGCTTGTTTGTCATATTCAGCATTGGCATTATCTACAAGCTTCTGCACTTTCGCTTCGTATTCAGCATCATAAGACTTCATTTTCTTGTCAACAGAGTCGTTGACCATGCCTGAGATAGAGTCTGCTAAAGTTCTAGCAACTTCACCAAACCCGATGCTGACAAGCTTGATGCTCATTGGATTAAACTTGTATTTCGTGATCTTTTTTCGCAAATCGACATCGTAGGCCTCGTGGAAGATGCTCACGATATCAAACATGTGTACTGGTTGATCTGCCTGGCCGACAACATCAATCTCAAGGCTTTCTTCGATCATGTCGCACAGAGTTTCACGGAAATAGCGCTTGCCGTATTCCTCAAGCGTTTTTTGATCCACAACATCCTGATCTTGTACTTCCATATCTGCTTCATAGATATGCTTGTATTTATTGATCAGTGGGCTATCAATGGTCACGGTTAGGATTTGATCTTTCTTACCTTCCTCGTGAGCTTCAATAACCTTTTTAAAATGGATCCGTGTTCTCAGTTCTTTAGTGGATTTTGATTCTTGGAACGACTTCATGTTTTTCTTGTAGGCAAACAATGATTCGTTCTCAATCCCACCATGCTCTAATAATCGCACGCTGTACTTATCCCGGACGAGATCTCCACCCCATTGCCCAACGATGGAGTGCTTGTCTTTGGCCAATGCTTCCATCGCTGAGATATCTTTAAGATTGAGGGTGTGTTTCGACATCACGTCAGAAAAAAAGGTGAATGGTGTCTCCCGTTTGAATCCAGCAACAAGCGCATTCATCACAGTTGCTCCGTTTACTCTATCAACATTGATCTTGTTGATAGAATAACCGTTTAACAATGTAGCTACTTGATTGGCATATACAGTGACATATCCGTGTTGCTTCTCGACTTCAAAAATAGTAAAGTACTGCTCTCCATGCAAGTCATCAGCAACTAATTCTGTTTCCGGAATTAACAATGCCCATTTTGGATCTGATGTGGGGAATTTAAAGGTAAGCTGATAAGTGCTGTTAGCTTCCTGGACAATTTCGGAGCTATAAGCTTCATTAAGAGGGAAGCTGCCCTCTTGCAGATAGATCATACTTTATACCTCCAATTCCCTTTGATTGTGATTTTTGAAACCGTTCCTGAAACTGCAATCCCAGACATCCCTGGAGCAATTTCGAAGAAACCACCTCTTTTTCTCAATGTATTTTTCAGATTTCCATTTTTGTCATAGACATTTTGTTTTTTATGACGGCAGTCAATTGTTGCTTTTGTATCAATCGTGAGTTGCATGGTTTGCTTCCCAATGGTGAGAGATACATCTCCATTGCCTTCAATTGTGATAACTGGTTCAGAGTATACAGTTCCTGGATTGTTTACCGTCCCGTTGCCTGCCAAAGTGACTGCAACATCATTGTTTAAATACCTAAATGGGTGCATCTTTAACTTGATTTCTAAAGTCCAAGCATGCAATCCGTTCTGTTTAAATGATGCGCTTTGGAAATCGGCATAAAAAATAGAGCCTGGTCGGTGACTAAACTCTATTTTATTTTCTTCCGGCTTGAATTGATTTACAATCGTTTCGATTTCGCTTGTTTTGACAACGTATAGACTTACTGTCTTATCGTACCCGTCATAAGCTCCATCATAAAGATTGTAATCTCCGTTAGCTCCGTAAATTGTATTTGATTCGACTCTTGGTGTGGCCGTCTGGTCTTCTCCGAAATCCGTCACATAGCAGTTTGGGATTGATCCAGTGTCAAATCCATTTATAATCATGTTAAACATTAGATTCCCTCCCTTGCCATGATTTTAGAATATCTTTGATAGCTGTTTTGCGCTAAAATATCACCGTCTAAATAGGTTTCTGACGGTTTTTCAAGGATAGCAGTAAGGATCTTTTCTAAACTTGCTCTCAGAATTGCAATCTCAGCAACGATATTTTCACCAGTGTAGCTATTTCCGTTTGATGTTTCTTTAAATAAAAATTGCTGGCTGGCATTTTTCATTTCTCGCAAGAATTTGGCATCTTCCGGAATTCCGACCCCTGTTGCATATCTTGGGAAACCGAGATTTTTCATCAGTCGTTTAGTTCTGTCAGCTCTCAATACTTTTGATCCACGAGGCAGATTGAGGACAACATCTCGTCCGTCTGGTATAAATGAGCTTCCGTCTGGTAATGTTACCATTTCTTTATAGACTGCATTTCGCTGGTCGTTGACCATTGCAATACCACCTTCATGGTAGTTTGTACCATCTTTAAAACCAAGTGCTGCTGCTGCTCCTCCAATCATACGCTTCACAACATCAATGTATACCGTCTTACCTTGCACACTATTGATATTTGATTGAGCGCTCCAAACAGGTCCTGCAGTGTTATCTTGTGCATTGATAGCTTTCACCGGGCTTGGTGTAGCGTTCCAAGCGTTTTGATTTTCAATAGCTTGTCGAGCAGCGGTTATTGCTCCAGTAGAATCGCCTAGTTGTGGTTTAACTGGAGACGGTGTGTTGTTCCATTCTTGCTGTTTGGCAATTGCTTGGTTAGCAGCGTTAGTTGCACTACTTGGATCAGCAGTAATCTGTTTTGTAGGAACAGAAAAATTATTATACAGTCCTAAAGCTCCCATTGCTTGGTTGCTTCCTAATGTTACACCATCCGGAGTAGCAATCAGATCTGTCTTGTGTTGTGTTGGTAAAGTTGTGATGCTTGCTAATGCACTTGCAATTGCAGTTTGTGTCTTGTCGCTCGCATCAAGGTTAACTACTGGATTCATTCCGGTCAAGGCTTGTGCGGCAAGTTTAACACGCTCCATCTTATCACTAGCAGCATCCTTAACAATCAATTCCTTTTCTGCTGGTGTCAATTGATTCCAATGCTCTAAAACGGCTTTCGCACGTTCGCCAGACTCAAGAAAAGCTGTGTTTTTCATCAACAATTCTTTTACTTCTGCCGGCATGGCATTATATTGATCCAGCAATGTTTTGTTATCAAGAATGGCTTGCATACCTTGATGATTTCCAACTACCAACTCTTTTTCTGCCGGGGTCAAACTGTCCCATTTACCGACTTCAACCAAGGCTTCACCGATTGTCATCTTGGCATTTGTTTCAAGATTGGCATGCTTGAGAATAAATTGCATATTCTCCCAGCCGTTTTCAGCCTGCAATGCTTTTGTGACTTCTTCCTGAGCATTGGTCTTGACTTGTCCGGTTTTAGGATCAAATACCATTCCGTTCCACAAGAGATTTGCATCTCTTGTCTCTTGTGACATATTCTGTACACTTTTAGCCACAAGACCGGATGAACGACCTACGATGTCAGCAAATTGGTCTGCCTTGGCCATCATCTTGTCGTAATCAAGACCTAGTTCTGCCCAGCTTTTTCGTAATTGGCTAAAATATAGCTCACGTTGTCGATCATCACCGAAATTAAGAGGGACTTTTTCGCTCAGTTTCTTTTGAAGAGCGGCATACTCACGGCCAAATGCTTCCATTTTGGACTTGTGTTGAGCACTTAACTCTTCCAGTTTTTGGTTATATTCAGCTTTATTGAGAGTTCCTTTGTCATACTCTTCTTTTAAAGCTTTTGTTTGGTCTTCGTAAAGTTTGATTTCATCTTTCAACCATTTAGCAACGACTCCGGATCCTTTCCTTAGCTGGGTTTCGTTCAAGTCGTTGATTTGACCATTCATCGCTTTGATGATGGCTGTGCGCTCATCTGCAGAAAACTTCTGTATTTCCAGTTGTTTGTTGATAAATTGGTTCTCATAGTCGTAAATGAGAGCTTGTTCTTCACGAGTGATCTTACGTTTTTTGTCAGACGCATTTTGATAGATCTGGATGATCTCATCAGTCATTGTCTGTACGTTTTTCTTCTGCTGTTCTGCTTGTGCTACAGCACGTTTTTGGACTTCTTCAGAAGCTCCAATTTTCTCAAGGTTTTTTTGAGTGCGTTGGAGATCCTTATCAATTGCCTTTTGCAGATCGCTCGAAAGTCCTTGCACACTCTTACGGACATTTTCAACGGCCTGAGATCCACCGTTTCCAAAACCAATCATTGCTTGATGGGCATCATCGATTTTAGCTTTTAATTTCGATAGTTCCTCTGCTTGGACCTTGTTTACCGAAGTTCCCCAGGTCCGAGTCCTCTCGTCTGCATCTGCCATTTCTTTGGCTACTGCAGCAATCAAACCGATAGCTACTCCTCCTGCTATAATACCCCAAGTAGTGGTACTTCCAAGTAGTGCAATCCCTTTTGCCAATAAGCCGGTAGAAGCTACTGCGCCTTCTGCAGCAGTGCTTGTCGCAGTGATACCAGTAGTTGCGGTTTTAAATGCAGAAGAAAGACTGCTTCCTTGTTTGAACAGTTGGAAGGTCTTTCCTAAAACAGAAAGTCCACCTCCGACTTTACCAATTCCTTGAGTAAGGAATCCGATACCTTTAGTGATACCTCCGATAACTCCGATACCTTTGCCAAGGATTGATAAAGCTGGGCCTGCGCCTGCTACAAGTAATCCCCATTTAATGATATTCTGTTGCTGAGACTCGCTCATTTCACTAAATGCCTTGGCCATGTCCGCCAATTTTTGGACCCAAGGTTTTGCAGCTTGCAAGCCAGAGTTCATTGCTTTCAGAAGCGGTCCGCCAAATTCAATTGCCAAATCAGTAATCTGGTTTTTAAAGATTTTTAATTGAGATTCTGTAGTCTCATAGCGCTTTTTGGCTTCGTTCGTGAGGGCTGTATTTTCTTTCCACGCTCCATTTGCAGTTTTTAAGGCTCGTGATAGCAAGTCTCCAGCACCAGCCATACGTTGCATAGTATCTACTTCTTGAGTTGATTTGATACCCAGTTCTTTTAAAGTTTGGGTTACATCCCCACCAGACTGCTTGACTTTTTTCAATCCGTCAAGAAATGCTAATAAGGCGATTTGTGGTTCTGTTTTCCACTCATGAGCAAAGTTTTGAGCGCTCATTCCAGATACTTTCGCAAATAATTCTAGCTTTTTACCACCAGAAAGGACTTGCGTGTTGATTTTTTGCATGACACGAGAGAATGAGCTACCCCCTGCTTCTGCGTTAATACCCACGGAACTCATAGCAGTTGCTACTGCTAAAATCTGCGGTTCAGTCAATCCTACCAGATGCCCTGTACCTGCTAACCGCAAGCCCATTTCCAGAATCTCAGATTCAGTTGTTGCAAAATTATTTCCGAGGTCAACAATGGTTGATCCTAGGCGTCTAAATTCAGATTGTGGCATCTGAGTGATGTTTGCAAAACGGGCCATTGCGGTAGCAGCTTCATCAGCAGTCAAGTTGGTAGATTCACCGAGGTCGATCATGGTTTTCGAAAAGTCAACAATGTTTTCTTTTTTGATCCCTAACTGACCTGCCGCTTCCGCTACTCTCGCAATGTCCGCAGCACTCGCTGGCATTGTCTTAGATGCCTCACGAATAGCATTTGACATCTTCTTATATTCGCCCTCAGTAGCGTCAACCGTTTTTCTAACTCCAGCAAAGGCAGACTCATAATCCACGGCAGCCTTAACTGCAAATCCTGCGCTTGCAATCAACGGAGCTGTCACTCCTTTGGTTAACGTCCCTCCAAAGTCAGAAACTTTCTTGCCAAATTTTTGGATGTTGTCTCCACTTTTAACAAGATTCTTCCCGAAGTTTTCCATTTTACCAAAAAAGCTATTTTCACGTCCAACAGCTTTCAAGGCTTGCTCTACTTTGTAGAGTTGTCCTTCCATTGCTGATAATTTTGCATTTTCTCGCTCAATATCAGCAGCAGCTTTGTCAAATTTAGCAGATCCAGGATCGAGCTTGTCGAAGTTCTGCTTCATTTGATCGAGTACTTTCTTTTGTGCTTCAATGGCCTGTCCTAAAGACTTGTATTTTGCTTTGAGGAGTTCAGTACTCTTACCATTGTTTTTCAATGTGCTATCGAGCGCTTTGACATTATTTTGGAAATACTTCACAGCGTTCTTTGCACTTGTTAAGCTAGGATTGAACTTTGACACGTCCAGCCCTAGTTCGATATACATTTGCCCTAGTGGCGTTCCACCTGCCATTTTTCCTCCTTTTACAAACAAAAAAAGCCCAAAGAGGCTTTATGCTTCCATTTCTCCAAAAATGTCAGCTAGATCTAAAGACGCATTTTCGGTTTGATCTTTATCAAGATCAATAATTCCGATCAGATCTTCCCAGCTTAATTCCATCACATCATGGACATTCATGTTATATGGTCCATCAGCAACTTCCTTAACGAATTTGTAGAAACGTTTTAATGCATTTTTAGGATCTATTTTTTCCCCTTTGGGTCCACATCACCCACAAGATGAGCATAAATTTCCGTGAACACTTCGATGATTTTAGCAAAATCAGTATGTTCTAGTAATTGCTCTACTGTCACATTTTCGAATAGTGAGGCAATGAAGCCTAATTGTTGATCCAATTTTTCGACTTCTGTCTTGTCTGATGTGAGTGAGTCGTTCAATACAAGGTAATCACGATAATCACGAGTAGTAATTTCTTTACTAGAGTAAAGTACATCTTCTCCAGCTTCGTTCTTCATGGTAAATGTAATTTTTGACATTGTTTGCCTTTCTATAATTAAAAAAGCACCGAATGGTGCTTATTTCATTTTGTCCAAGTTTTATTTAAAAATTCAATTTTATTGACATCATTATCCGAATGGTCATTATCCATCGCATAAAATATAGCTATGGTTGCCTCTTTCCCGGCTTGTATGACGACACTTTTATCCGATTGAACAGAAACGGTATCATCGTTAGACATAACGGAATCATAAGCAAGATAATTTCCTTTGTCATCGCTCGCAAGGAATTTACCTGGATTGAATTCAATATTCGATGAGTCGTTATTTTTTATAGTCAGTGTTACCGTTACTGGGATGAAACTTTTAGAGTCATGGTTCATCGCAAGCATTCCGGAAGTTTGTTTTTTCGGTTCGCTGACAGCGATTTGAGTTTTGTCGAAAAGAACTCCGTCACCAAATTTGTAGCTAGTCAATGAATTCATTCCAAGAACAAAATCATTTGCTTCCAGAAATAAATCGTGATCTACATTTGATACGTATGTAGAGAGCTTATCTTTTACCATCACAGCTCTATCTTTTTCTTCCTTTACGCTCTCCAATTCCTTGTGTGTCTTAGAAAGTTGGTTGTTGGAATTTACGAGCATAATAGCAAGTACAATGGAAACTAGAGTAATCATAATTGTTGACGTCAACAAAACTGTATTTTTCTTATTTTTCATAACAAAACCTCCACAACTTATTATATCAATAATTGTAAAGGTTTACAACGATATAAAGATAAATAAAGGGGCTAAACGCCCCAATTATTACCCTGCTGCTGCCATACCAAGTTTTGCTTTCAATTTCTTGATTTTTGCTTCATCGCTACCAAAGTACATTGTACCGTACTTGTTCTTAGTTTGCTCATCAGTACTTGCGCCTGCTGCAAATGATACATCTGTAGTAGCAAGCTCATCAGCTTTATCTTTGATCGTATTAAGATCGATTGCATCCATTGACAGATTTCCTTTGTAGAATCCGTAGTAAGCTCCACCACCATCTGCGGTATTTGATTCGAGCAGGATCGCAACGTCTTTTGAAACTGTATCGGCCCCGAAATCGAGGATGTCATCATCGTTTTCGTATCCGAGAGCTTTAACGTAAAGCGCTACGGGGATATCCAAGAGACCAAGGTCTACCTTGACATCTCCGACTCCACGGTTGTTCACATGGTAGGCGATATTGCTTCCAAATGTTTTTGTAGGGTCAACGGCAAGACCAGAGATCTTAGCTGTTTGAGTCGCACCTTCTCCTTTTTTACCCTGGATGATGAAGAGGTTTTCTCCTTCTGTTGGGGTTTGATTCCCATCCAAAATGCGAACGGTCAAACTTTTAAAACCGACTGTCGCTGTACCTTGTTTTTGTTGTGTCATTTTAAATTTCCTTTCTAATAATCGTCATACAGTTTGCTCTTCCCTTTGTAGGTCCTAGCATCTGCATAGCGTTTGATTTCAGGGATCCATTCATCTAGGCCCCCAGCAATTTGGTAGAATCCTTGCGATTCCATCACCTTTTCGACTAACCCTTGCAATTTTTTGCATTCAATTCGGTTGGTCGATTCAACGTTGATTTGATAAAGAAATGTTTTCGAAAAGCTTGTATTACTTCCCTGGTCACTTTGGATAGGTGGCCCTAGTGGGATAATAACAATACTCGTCTGATCTGTTGGTAAGGTTTCAGGACGCTCAAATGATTTGATAGTGATCTTAGAAAGTTCCTCATCGCTCATCAGAGCATCATATATTTCTGATATCTTGTCTTTAATCATCCAAGCCCTTCTCCTTTCAATTTAGTTGCTAACCTATATTTAAATTTTTCTTTGTTGGCTTCCGAAAATCTTCGAATAACACCGAATCCCCTTGGATGGGCCTTTTTGGCATATCCAAATTCGTTCAAATGTTCCAACCGCCAACGTGATCCAGCGCCAAAACCAAGCTTAACCATTGGCACTCCTTCAAAAGCACCCGTTACATTTCCGACTGTTGCGCTTTCGATTGTTTCTCCGGTATCTTTGAAAACTTGTAGGGCGACTTTAAAGTCTTCAAGTGTTTCAGTTGCTGCGCCTTTCAAAGCTCTATTCGCAGACCTTCTCACTTTCGCATCGCCAAGCTTTGCTTCTAAATTCCGGATGACTTCATCGAAGCCTCTTAATGTAGCGCCACTAGTCATTTGATCCACCAATAACAACAATTAAATAATCACGGTTGTCATAATCGGGACGAACGTCAATGATCTGCCATTTTTTATTTTCTAATCGGTGATCATTTACTTGCACAAAATGCTTATTGTCAGGTTGATAACTTGTTAAAGGATCTCTAATTTTCAAGGTCATCTTTGCAGTCATTGATTTTCCTGTTGAAATTTCGATATCCTTTAAGCTAGGTGAGTAGATTTTTGCGAATGTATAAAATACTTTCTCAAAGCTCACATCCCGGCCATCTAATCCTTCAAGTACTTTTGAGTTATAAAACTCTACTGGAGTTCTTAATTCGCTTGTATTGGTTTCTGGCTTCTTGTATTTAAATTCAGGTTTATTCATCTTCCACAACTACATCTTCGTTTGTATTGTTCGAAGCTACTAAATCGTATTCTTTCACAAAATCAGGTAATTTCTTCATCAATTCGTTCTTTCGATCATCATCGACTTCAAAAATGTCTCCAACGTGTCGGACAACATTTTCTTTTAAGTCAAAGAAATCTTGGATTGTTTCTAGCACTCTTTTCCTCCTATTGGGTGGTTTTGAAGTGATAACTCAAGGAGTTCTCCTTGAAAATTTGCAAAGAAAAACTCGACCTGATCATTGTACAAATATCTTGCACGTTCCAAAACAAGCTCTTCAGTGCGAGAATCTGACAAATCAAAAGCTCCTGTTAAGTCGAGAATTGCTTTTTCGGATGAAACTAACATCCTTGAAAGATTCCCGTCTTCGGCATCATGAAAGATTTTCATCCGCTCCTTGAATGTTCCTAGAAGCGGATGAAGTTGTTTTGTTTCTTCCATTCGGTGTCACCACCTATTATTTAATTTTCAATACCCAGACAGCAGCAGTCTTTTCATCGTGAGCCTTACCGTAAGCAAATTGCTTAGCAGTATAGAGGTTCAAGTCTTCGAGAGCGTAAGTCTCTGTGAAACGACCAAACTCGATTCCACCACCTACGAATGCATCGTAGCGACCTTTTACGAATGTAGTCACTTTACCAGCGGTTTGAGCAACTGATTCAACCAAGATCAAGTTGTACGGCATTGCAGTCACATACGTTCCTTGAGCGTTCAAGGAAGTGTATTGTTTCTTGATATCCCACGCATCCGCTGGATTGACTACCATAACAACATTTCCTTCAACCGCCACTGGGTCACCGTTAGACTTAACAGAGTGATGTTTGTACACCGCAGTCAATTCTTTGACAACTGTTGCAGAGTCAGCAAATGTAAGGTTCGCAGTTTGGGCCTCTTTTTCTGCAAAAGTTGTTTTATTGCCAGCCGCAGTTCCAGTGAGGGTACGAGAAAGACCGATGGGCTTGCCGTCTCCGTCACCGTTCAAGAAAGCAGCTTCCAACGCAGCAGCGAACGCTTCTGTGATTTGAGCGGATACGAATGATTGCAACCAAGCAGGGCCGAATTTTTCAGAATCTTTAGGAATAACTACAAATGCAGTCAATTTATTTTGGATTGCTTCTTCTTCGTTGAATGCTTGTTTCAATTGGCCTTGAATTTCCCCGTTGATCTTGCCCCAAAGAGCTGTTCCGGTCTGAGTTGATTTGAGGAATTTAAGGCGGATGCCAGCGTTCCGCAATCCGATGTGTTGCAAGAGTGGGCGAGATTTCACCATATCATCAAAGATACGGTCGATTGTTTCTTGTGGGAAGAGTTTTTCTACTCCCACAGGGGCAGTTTTGTCGATGTCGTTGAAGAATTCACGAGCTTCCGCAGTCAATTTAGCATCATAAGGGTTCATTGCTGAAACTTCCTCATGAGCAGCATGACGAGCTTGTTCCATCATTTCATTTGTCATCGACTCGATCATTTCATTGTAGAGTTTCGCTTGTTCTTCTTGAGGTGCACCATTTGCTACAGCGTTCAAGAAGTTCTGACGAATTTCGTTGAATTTGTTAGATAATTTCATTGTCATTGTATTTTTCCTTTCTAAAATGCAAAAAGACCGAACCCTTTCGGTACAGCCTCGTTTGTGTTATTTTCTGGACTTTCTGGAATATTGAATTTTTTCTGTACAAATTCGCTATTTTTAAAAGTCTCACTTGCGATTTGTCGAGCTTCTAGCTTATTAGCCACCAGCTCAGCGATTTTATCAACATCAGGAGTCATTGCTGATTTCATCTTGTCAATAAAGTCATGTGGGATCATTGGAGTTTCACTTGCGGCAAACGTCGGAGCAATCTCTCCGCTAAACATGACACGGTCAGCAAAGCCTTGATTTACTGCTGATTCAGCATCGAACCAGGTAGTCTTGTTCATCAGATCCAATAAATCATCTAATGCTTTTCCAGTTTTATCAACATAAGCATTTGCGATTGACTTATTAAAACCTTCAAGCACCCCAGCTTCATGAAGTAGAGCGTTGTGGTCTCCATCAACTCGTGATGACACGTTGTGGATCATGATTTGAGCAGTAGGGCTAATTTCTACGACATCACCAGCCATTGCGATAACGCTCGCTGCGCTTGCAGCAATTCCCACAATTTTAACAACTACTTTCCCTGAGTAGGCCCGTAATGCAGTATAGATTTCGCTACCTGCATATACATCTCCTCCCCCTGAATTGATGTGAACTTCAATGTCCTCACCAGTTTCCGGTAATACTACATTTTTAGGGGCGGTACAGTCCCAACCAAACCAATCATAGAGCCAAACATCATCGTTTGACACAATTGTTCCTTTAATCGGAATCACTTTCATCTTCTTTCTCACCTCCCTTCTCTACATCCTCACCAAGTTGATAGTTCTTAGTGATCAGAGGCTTGTCGCCCCACGGTACAGCTTCAAGGCCAAGTTCCTCACGGACCTCATTGATAAGCATGGAACCAGAAGAAATCAGCTTGTCAATACTTTGAGCAAGCGAGAATTTATCTCTTTGCCCTTCACCGACAATGACAAGGCGCTTATTGTCTTTGTATTCACTTTTGCTGAGCAAAGCAAAGTTCAAACCATCGCTCATTTTCTTCACAAGCGACTGGTAGCAATAGCTATTAAACATCTTCTGACTATTTTCCAGATTAGCCATGTCCCCATGCATCAGCGCAGTGGGAATTCCTAAGATGTCAGCTACCTCATCATCAAATTGCCTACGCAGCTTTTTGAGTTCATCTACGGATAGATTTGATGTACCAGTAGTGTTTGTCAGCTCAGAGTATTCCATTCCCTCTTGAGCTGGGACAATCGCTACTGTCTTTGTCGTAAATGATTTAAAGAGGCCGTCTGCATATCGTTGCATCTTTTCTCGTTTTGATTCATCAAAACTTGCATTCGTTCTAGTGCTGAGTACTCCACGAATCTGATTGTTTCGTGCAAGTGCTTCGACTAGTCGGGTGTGTAGTTTTTCATAATCGTTAAAGAGTTGAGTGAAATATTCTTGAAGACGATTGTTGTTGTATTGCAAGAAAATGACTTCATTCATCTTGAATGGTTTCTGGAAAGTATAATTTTGACAACTCACAGATGTGAATGTATCGTCGAACACAGCATATTTCTGTCGGATGTACGAGTCAGCAATCAATAACTGATCATCATTCGACAAGAAAATTAGTACTTCGTTTTTGGTTAATAAGCGATAAACCGCCTTTTGCCAAAACTCAGAAGCCGATTCATTCTTATTGGGCCTTACATTTAGCAGATAATCCCAATCAGTAGCCTTCTTTTTCCCATTATCGATGAATTTGAACTCAGATCTCGCAAAGATGCGGGCTACAAATTCAGCAGCCTTGTCAATCGACAGGCTCTTTAGTTGCAGATTTCCAAAGATCCGCTCCAGCTCATCAAATTCAAAACTTGGTTCCGGAACTTCTCGCTTGAATAAATTTAGCCATCCCAAGGCACCTCCTCCTTTCTAAAATTTTATGCCTACCACCCACCCGGATATTTTTTATCGTTTAAAGAAAGACTTTTTGGAGCGTTTCAATTCCTTTTTTATTGATTCAAACTCTTTATTTGTTTGTTCGACATTTTGACCGCAAATATCTTCATGTCGTTTCACGGACTGGCTCAAAGTATTCAATTCAACACTGATTGAACTAATCTTGTTCAATAGTTCCATGTTTTCTTTGCTTACTACAGCAAGCTCGCATTCAAGGCCTTGGATCTTTTGTTCGAGTTGTTGTTTCTTCTTCATTCGTTTGTTCATTTTGTTGTCCTTTCTAAAATTCCCAATCTTCGATCACATCAAGAAAGTCTCCAACAGTACTCTCCTGAATGATTTCTCTCTTGTAGAGAGCAGCAATAAAGGCATGGAAGCCGTCAGTCTTTCGTCTCAACGGTTCCTTTTTCAAAAATCTCTTGTTTCCGTCTTTGTCTTCTTTGACAAAGGTATTATCGGTATACCAGAGCATTGATTTGTCGTTTTCAAAAATGAATCTTTCATTCGCAAATCCATCTTCAATGATTGGAGCTACCTTCGACTGTATCGCTCCTGGATTTCGCAAGAATTCATATTCAAAATCAGCTTCTTCCAGCAATGGTTTTAGCAAGTCCATTCGAAATCCGTCTGCGCAGACAATTTCGATATTGTACAGCTTGCGCCACTGGATCAATTTATCAACAAGTAATCTTGGATCTATACTTGGACCGTCTACGATAGTGAAGAGTCCTTGCTCCTGCCATTCACGGATTGGAGCTTTGATTTTAAACATATCCAAAAATTGCTTTCTAGCAAAACTGTGTTGCTTCCAGATAAATTCATCACCGTTTTTAAAGAGTAGACCAACGCTGGCAAAGTCTCTGATGCTTGCGTAGTCGAAACCAGCGACACAAGATCTTTCTGAGAGATCTATGCCAGGGCTTCTCAATGCAGCCATTAACTTTTCACGAGTGGTCACATCTTTTTCGATGTCGGCTTCTGGCAGATTCATCCGCTTTGTCATAAATTCTTGTCTGCCTGATGGTTCTAATTCTAAGTCATCATAGTCAGCTTTCGTTCTAGCTAATAGACGTTTGGCATAAGGTGTTGTCTCATCCAGCATTGGATTCGCTTTTGGCCAATTAGTCATATCGTCCACTTCTTCCGGATCATCTAACTTGCAGATAAAAGGGAATAGGCGGAACTCGTCAAGCTCGCCATTCAAGATCTTCATAGATTTTTCAATCATCTTGTCGTAAAACCCTTCACGAACGTGTCCATTTGTACCGTTGTAAAAGGTTCGAGCATGGGCAATCTTACCAAGTCCTGATCGCTGGATTTTAACAGCAGAGTCATTTTCAAACTGGTGAATTTCATCGAATTCAAGGCAGCCATCACGAGCCGAGTCCATTGTCTTTGGGTTGTTTGTCCGATAAGAAAAGACCGAGTTATTCCCTCGGCCTGTAATAGACATCTTTGTCAAATAGTAATGGTCTTCCAATCCTCTTCGCTGGACAGTCTCATAAACTTCCTCAAACGAGACCTTGCCTTGCTTCTCAGAGTTAGCTGTGATAGTCACATCGTAATCTCTGACAGGATAGAGAGGACTGATGAAGAATGCGTCCCGGCTGGACATAAAACCATTCTTTCCTCCCCCACGAGCAAGGGTCAGCAATATTTCATCAAATTGAGGTTCGCCATCTTCTTTCCGAAAAAGAAAGATAAATGGCGTGATGAACTTTTGATACTTAGCCAGTGGAAAGAAATTCTTCTCGGTGAACTGGATATATTTCTCAATCAAATCATTGTCAAAATATAAATCATCCCTCGGATAGATTTTTTCCTTGATGATTTTGAATAAGAGTGAGCGTTCTTTGTTGACTTTGATTTTTCCTGATTCGGCAAGTTCGATGTATTCATCAATCAGAGGATGAGAAATCACAACAGATCACTTCCGTCCGATGGTGGTTTCTTCTCGACTGGTGAATTTTCAACCTCAAAGTCAAATGATCGCTCAATCGCTAGTAGCTGATTGCTGGTTGTATTGATTTCTTTGATTAACGAGTTCGCTTTTTGAAATCTTTGCTGACCGTTATGGACGGTGATGACTAATCCATCTTGTTTGAGTCGTTCTTTCAACTCATACAGTAAACGGACCAGATAGAGATAGCGATGAACTTTCTCATACTGAATCGCATCTTTCTTTCGTGTGCTGAAATTGCCAATTTTGGAAAGTAACTGATTTTCCAATTCTTTTATATTTTTTTCTGAGTATTCTTCCATGAGCCCCCTCCCCCTTAAAAAATAGTGCTTTGCATTTGGACAATCGACCCCTCCCACCGGTTCCCAGAGACCGATTTTTTTCGATTTTTTTCGACCGGGGGGTCTTTGGGTTTTTCAAAATTTTAAATTTTCATCCCCACCATTCGTCAGAACGAAAATTTTTATTTTGCAGTTTGGATGATTTGCGAAATTGGAAGCGATGATGTCGCTTGTTATGACACTTCTTGCACAGAGTACGAAGATTGTCTATATCTAAAGCAAACTCTGGATAATATTCCAGCTCTTTGATGTGATCGACTTCGAGGTTATCTGTAGTCACCTTCCCCTCATCTCGACACCAGACGCATTCAAAATGATCTCGACTCATTGCTTCGAGTCTTAATTGTCTCCATGATTTTGAAAGATAAAACTCTCTGCGACTTTCTCTTGTCGAAACATCTACTTTCAATTCTCAAATCCTCTGTAACATTTCATACTTTCAATTATCTATTTCTGAAATTCATTATATTATTTCTGAAAACTATATTGTTTTTCTCTCTTGAATTAGACATATCTTATATTCTGTCTGATTCGCCCCGGCATTAAAAAGCCAGTGAAATAAATGAATAGCAGGTAACTAATAAAACTAATTAGCGTTTTACTCGTTGTGTCTAATTGATAACTATAAATCAAAATTAGACATGGCTTTATCTCGTTGATCTTGTCTAATCCCAATGTACCTCAGCGTAATTGCAGGAGATGAATGATTAAATAGATCCATGAGCATTGCCACGTCTTTAGTCTTTTTGTAGTAATGATAGCCAAATGTTTTTCTCATCGAGTGGGTGCCAATGTTTTCAATCCCACACTCGATAGCTGCGGTCTTCAATATCCAATCGACTGTCCGCCTGTCCAGTGGTTTGTTTTTTCCGATGCGACTTTGAAACAGATAATGATGCAGTGGCATATCTTTGATGTACTCTCTGACTTCTTTCTTCAGAGTCTTTGTCATCTTGAGCTGTTTCCTTTTTCCAGTCTTCTGCTCTTTTATTTTGATATACCAACCTTGCACATCTTTTACTCGTATTCGCAGTATGTCTCCTACACGCAATCCGGAATTTATGCCAAATAAAAAGAGCAAGTAGTTCCGCTCATTCCATTCTCGCAGATATTCCTTCATTGCTTGGATATCGTCTTTGTCACGAATAGGATCCACAATGTTCACAGTGTCACCTCCTTTCACGTTAAAATAAAAAAGCCAGCATTGCTGACTTACACTTATTGAGAATACAGGATTCGAACCTGTGTCCCTGGATTAAAAATCCAGTGCTCTTGTCCAAATTAAGCTAATTCCCAACCAATTTTCTATAAGGAGACCTCTCTTCGGTTTTACCCGATGATATAATTTTACCATCTTATTTTTAAATTTTTTCCACACTTTCGACTGTATTTTTAACTTTTTTCCAAATTAATATTAATTTTAGTGTTCACAGATAGTTCATAGATTTTCTTTTCAAGCCCACTAAAAAATGGCTCGATCACTTCCTTGTAGGCAAGAGACTTACTACAGTGCAAGTATTTAATTGATGCCCCTTCCACTGTCAGAGTTCCATCGATGTAAACCTCTTTGATTGCAGCCCATTGTTTTTCGGGTGTTAGAATTTTGATAGTGCTGATTGCCTCTCGAAGTAATTCGAGACGATGTAGTTCTGGATCCGATTCTTTTTTGATAATATCGGCCAGGGCTTTCGGTGTCATTACCTTATTACTTTTGATTCCTGTATTTGGATCGGTTGGTTTCCAAGGCACTTCTATTTCTTCGATTCGTTCCTTGATTTCTTTTTCAAACGGATACTGTTGCAAAGCCAAAATTAAATACCCAAACCGACTTCTTAGATTCATTTACTATCCTCCCTGCAGTATACTTCTATAATTCCATTCAATCCTAAACTTTCACGATAAGCAAGTGCCTCGGATCTAGCACGGAATTCTTTCTCTGTATACTTTGCTGAATGTTTAGGATCGCTCCAACTTGAACGTCCATGGTATTTCCTAACAACATATACCCTCATTTATTGTCCTCCACATCAATGATATGATCAATAATACGCTTTAAATCTCTTATATTGTCAAATGGCAGCACTGCATCGTGCAGATCTTCAAAGTATGAATCTGTTTCAAAAAACTCTTCCCCAAGTATAGCTATCTCTAGCTTGCCATTTATTTGGGCAATAGATAGAATTCTATTCGCTCGCATTGGTATATGTACATTATCCAAACTCATCATTTCTCCTTTCTGTTTTTAAACGCTATCACACTGGCCCAGATCAAACCAGAGAGCCAGACTAGGCCGAATAATAAATAGATAAAGTTTTGTAGGTCCATGTTAATTCCCATCTATTTGTTATACAGTGTTACGTTGCTTGAGTGAGTGTAATATACCTCGCCATTTTCGAAAGTCACACGAATACTATCTTGTTCGTCATATTTTGCCCATTGCTGTACTTCACCTTCGACAATTCGTCCGTCAACTAGTCTGACTTTTGCGTATTTGAAAGTAAAAGTTGTTCCAAGAATATCTTTATTTCCACACCCCGATAGTGTTATAAAAGACAAACAAACAAAAACTGTGATCAATAATTTTTTTATCATATTCCTACCTCTTCCTCTTATGCTTCATTCAAGTACTGGTTAAATACACATTCGTCAAGAACTCCATTCTCAATTAAATTCTCAACAGCAATTTCAATTTTAATCAAACGATTTAATTCTTTATTTGGCAAGGATGCCATAATAACTTCTTCCATTTACTCCACCTCCGACACAGTTATGTTGAACGTGTGACCGTCTAAAACAAACTTTCCATTGCTCCCCAAAATATTATCATCTACGATAATTGCTTTTGCTGTATCTACTACAAGCTTTCCTACTTGTAATGCAAACACAAAATCGTCTATCTTGGGCATTTCTCGTTTTTTCATCATTTTGCCACTTGGTGGTTGAGGGTAGCTCATCCAGAAAACTACGTCTTCATCAGTGTTCTCGAAACCAATTCCTTCCCCATAATCAACCCAAGTATCTGTTATTATCTGCTTTGTCGTTGGATTATAGACAAGGACTTCTTCATCAATTTCTGGAGTTTTACCTTCCCAAACAAATTCAAAGCCACTATTAAAATATTCCTTTTCATCTTCAGCAATATTCCTTGTTGTTAATTTATTCCATTCATAAAGTGCCACAGTTATGTCTGATGTTCTTTTTTCAGTAGCCATTTTTTCCCTCGCTTTCACACAACAAACCCTACTTATCCCATATCATTTTAGCTACCACTAAAATCAAAATAGAAATTACTAGATCAGCTATTGCGGGCAGAAAGACATAGAACCAGCTCCAAGAGATTACACCTAACAATTTCAAAGCTATTAATAATAAAGTTAACCAACTAATAAATCCCATTATTTCACCTCTACTCTTTCTCCTGTGAATTTGTTTTCAAGATATCTAAACAGTTCATATTCTCCGTTGTTATACGAATAAACCGCCGTCGTTGTCTCTTCCCACTGATTCTTAGTATATGGGTATCTGTTTGGTCGTGTCATCCTGTTACCTCCTACCTTTTGTTATTTTTCACTACATAAAAATATCACCATTACCCAGAAGCAAGACCACATAAGGTCCGAGAGCGACTTTAGAAACTGTTCTACTGTCATTCTGTTACCTCCAATAACTCTGGATTTTCGTAAATATTCCCGATAATTTTCTCATCACCAGTCCAAGCATATCCCTCTCTTATACCTTTTAGATATATAGCAGGCATACCTCCAATGTAAGTACCACCATATTCTTTTTCTATATATACTTCATGAAGGCAACCTCTTGTACATTTAATAATATCTCCGACAAAAACTTCCTTGCCGTTCTTATCATGCAAGCCTGTTGATTGCATGAGAATGATATTTTCATCTCTTGGTCGTAATTCGATTTCTTGGTTTCGATTTCTGTAAATTTCAGCCATACCATTCATGGTTTTTGTTTCCTTATCCCACGCTCTAAACTTTGGAATCATCTTGCACCTCCTCGAAATTTTTAAAAGTAAATCCAACTCCATACATCAACAAGTAACTTTGAAATCTTACAAAATCTTCAATCAATTCCGCTTCTTGCATATCGTATTCAGCAATTTCATTTAAAAAATATTCTATGTCGTCGTGTTGCACACTACCATAATCTGTTCTTGTGTGATTCATTTCAAATTCGTAACCATCTACATCTATTATGTAATGAATTCCATCTGTTGAATTTTCGTATTTATAATCTTTAATAATCATTCTTCCACCTCCTCTATCTCAATCCCCGGGCAATCAAACACCCAGCCAAAGTTGGCATCTTCAAGCTCTTTGCGGGTGTGTTTAGTACTGATTGCATCAGTCTCCACACAAGATTCAATAGTCCACTTATTTTCTCCCTTGTGGTAATTTAAGTAACTATTGTAATTGGTAATCCCAATAATCTTAACCAAATACCGCTTCTCTTTCTCGACTGTGTAGCCGAATTGGTGCATATTGATAAGTGTTTGTATTAGTTTGTTTCTTCCAAGATCAAGCCAGTTTTTAAAGTCACATTCTTCTTTCGTCTCCCAGTTGTATATATAACTCCAAAGATTATATTCTAAATCATTTTTACATTCTTCGTACCAATCCGCCACAAACTGCGGTACGACTGGTTTATTTAACTCTTGCCGAATTTTATCAGCATCTTTCAATTGCTGGCCAACATATTCGCCCTCAAACTTACCTTGATCGTATCCAGCCTTATATTTCAATGTTCCATAATCACTGCCCAGCTCATTTAAAATTTCGTTGAGCCATACTTCCTGTGAGTCAAGGTCTATACTCTTAATTCGTGCGATAACGTCTTTTAATTTGATTTTATTTTTATTGACCATTTGATCCGCGCTTATAACGCACTCTTTCGGTACTTCTACTCTTTCACCATCATCGAGGACCACAACGATTCGTGGTAGATCATCTGTTGAATAAGTAAACCCGTCAAAAGTTCCATACAGTAAAACTCTAGTCCAATCTTTCATTTTATAAATCCTCCTTACAATACTCTTCCACAAGCTCATCTAACCATGACCACTTGTCAACATTATCAATCGGTTCTACATCTCTTTCTTGTAACCAAGCCGAGAAATTCACCACGTTATCAATATATATTGTGTCAAAATCGCCCCAATCCCAAACAGTCAGGTTAATCTCTGTTTTATTTCCGTTTTCATCTTCAACAGTGATTGAACCATTTTCAACCCAAGCAGTGCCAAAACATAACTCACAAGTCCCTGTCTGTTCTTTTTGTATATCTGATACATAATCAACAACTTTATACTTCATTCTTCCACCTCCTCAACCTCAAACAATGGGCTATTAAATACTTCTCCAAAGCCCGCTTCTTCTAGCTCTTTGCGAGTGTGAGTGGTTTTCGTGTAGCTATATTCAGTATCATTCCCCAAATACCAACTGCCCCTAATTTTATCCAGTTTAAACATCGTAAACTCTTTGTCCATCCCCTTCATCTTCACTGTATACCGCTTCTCTTTCTCGATTGTATAACCATTGATCCAAGCTTCTGCAAAGATATCTACGTTTTCTAACTCAAGCCAATCGTCAACCGCACCTCTTGGTGCTTCGTTGATCGCACCAGCGATGTTATACCCGTCTTCTTTTGCTTGCACGATCCAGTCAGCAATAAACCGTGGGATCATTACTTTCTGTGGTTCATCTAGTTGTTTAAAGTCTTCTATAACTCCGTTGATTGTAACGATTGGAAAAGCATAAAGCTTTTCAAAAAGATCCTCGTACTTTTTAATCAATTCCTGTTTATTCATTTTCACACCTTCTCAACTTCCATACCTTCGCAATCGAACACCCAGCCTAAATCTAATTTTTCAAGATCAGATTTTGTAAAATTAGTTCTAAAACTTGGATCGAAATGTGGACCTAGATCATCATTGCATAAGTATTGTTTCGTAGCTTTGAACTTAACTGTATACTTCGGTTCTTTCTCGACTGTGTAATCATTTGCCCAAGCTCTGGCAAAGGTGTCTTGATTGCTTATGTCTTTTAACCAAGCGATAACCTCATCGCTATTTTCGGCATAAAGTCTGATCGTAGCTGTTTCCAATGCAGAACGTATGCTACGTCTATCTACCAATTGAGCCTTGAAAATCCAATCACTTATAAACTTAGGAACTGTTACTTTTTGTGATTCGTTTATTTTTTTTAAATCACTGATAAGAACATGGATATTGACATCGTCTGTAAAACTAGACACTCTTTCGCATTCTTCTATAAAATCACTCAGTTTCATTTTCTTTCTCCTTTTGTTTTCAGAATGGTAAATCACTTTCATCAATGTCCATCGGATTTGTGTAGTTAGGTGGCATCTGTTCAGCCATACTGTTCTGGTTGGCAGTGTTATCACGTTTTTCCAAAACTTGGAAATTTTCTGCGACAACTTCAGTCACATATACACGTTTCCCGTCATTTCCTTCATAGCTTCGAGTCTGGATTCTTCCTGTAATTCCAACCAACATTCCTTTTTTGGTCCAATTACAAAATCTTTCCGCTTGCTCTCTCCACATCACACAGTTGATGAAATCTGCATCATATTCACCACTTGCATTTTTGAAATTTCGATTGCATGCGACATTAAATTGAGCTGTTGCGATATTGCTTGGTGTGTATCGCAGTTCTGCATCTCTGGTTAACCGACCAATAATGGTCACGTTGTTGATCATTGCTATCCTCCTACATTATTCATTTCGGCAGCTTCCTTAACTGCTTCTGCTTTCTTTCGTTCCTGAACTTGGTACTCCCGATTTAATTTATTTAGAATTACCTCTTGTGCAGTGTTTTGTTCAGCAAGGCGCTGAATACTTAATTCATGCTCCTGAATGGTCCACTGCATATCTTTAATTTTATTTTCCTGATCAACCAATCTAGAGTTGAGATTGATAGCAATCACTAATGTAATTCCTGCCAATAAAACCAAGTTGATGATTAGCCAGTCGATTTTACGTTTCATCTTCAATTACCCTTTCTAATTTTAGATGTCCTGCATTTCGTCCCTGCTCGTTTAAGTGGATGTAATATTTGAGTAATGCACTATCTTTCCCAGTAATTCTGCTCAATTCTTTTAAA
Source organism: Streptococcus parasanguinis (assembly GCF_001069785.1). Lineage (GTDB taxonomy): Bacteria > Bacillota > Bacilli > Lactobacillales > Streptococcaceae > Streptococcus > Streptococcus parasanguinis_T. Next base: position 84,391 of record NZ_JVSR01000051.1, on the reverse strand, counting down.
GTCCCTGTGCAGATATATTTATCACGATCATATAGCTTATAATCGGCAAGAATTTCCGGATCACCCATCAAAGTTTTTTCTTCAATCCCGAAATACTCGCACAATTCTTGTACATGATTTGGACTGATATCGTCTTTCGTGATCCATTCTTGTATCGTCTGTTCACCACGATAAAGATTTCTAGAGAGTTCTTTGCGAGTTTGACCTTTTCCCAGAATCAACAATTGTAATTGCTGACGAAAGTGATCCATTTGATTTTTCGTATAATGTCTCATAACTTTCACTCCTGCTTAACAATCGCTGTCTTTTCGAGATCTTCACGCTTCAGATCTGCGATGAGCCAGTCTAAGTACTTCTTTGCCTTGTTTAGATCTTCCAATCCGTTTTTCTTTTGATAACGACAAAGATACTTGATGACATTTCCCCAATAAAATCCCCGGACTTCTTTTGGTCCTCCAGCAAAATTGCGAATAATGTCAATTGATTCAAGACCATATTGCCCACAGTAGTGATTAGGTTTATTTACTTTGTCAAAACCATTGTTTAAAATTTCTTCTGTCATTTTAGTCGCTCCTCCTTAATCCAAACACCATCTACTAATTTCCCTGTTCGATCCTTGATTTCCTCATAGGCAATGTTCAAACAGTCGACAAAATCATGATGTAGCAATGCTGAAATTCGCATCAATTCATAAACAACATTTTTTAGTTGGTATGATTGTCGATTGAAATAAGCTGCCAATGATTGGTCCATCATCAAGACAAAATAGTCTTCCGACTTTGCTGCATTGGAAAATACGAATGTATTATTTTCTGGGAAAATTTCTTCCGTCTCGATTCCTAATTGCAATGTCAAACCGATCAACACTACGGTGATGTCTCCAATGCTGTCTTTCGTAACGGCTTCATCATTTTCTGCTAGTCCTCGTGACAATTCACCGATTTCCTCATACAATTTCAAAAATTGCTTGTTTGGATCTTGCGTTTGCAAATTCCGGTCATAAAACCAGCGCTGAACTTTTGAGATTAAATCTTTTAATTGTTTGTTTTCCATCAATATCTCCTACTTTCTGTATCCTCTGGAAATTTAAAAATATGTTTGCTTGCGCCCTTGAAGATCCGGTCAGCAAGGGCTTTGTTGTAAATTGTTTTAATATCGTTGCTCGATAAGTTTGTGTTAAAAAATGTTGTTTGACGATTGTCCAGGATTTTAAACAGTACTCGTTGTCTCCATTCGTTTGCTTCCTTGAGGTTCCCACTCATACTGCTCTCTTTCCCTAGATCATCAAAGAAAAGAAAATCAACGTTGCTCAGTAGATTTACAGCATAACTTTCTGTGAAGTCTCCTCTACCATTGAAGCTTTCTTCAATTTTTGAAAAGAGCGTAGAAGTCGAAATGAATAGCACACTCTTTGGTTGCTTGCATTCTTTAAATTTTTCATTTAATGCTTTAGCTATTCCAATGGATAGATGGCTTTTGCCAACTCCTGGAGGACCGCTCAAGATTACATTTCCTGTTTCAAATTTTAGGAAGTCTCGCAATATTCTTTTTGAAAAATTCAAAGCTCGCTCACACAACTTATTTCCAGCATCGTAATTATCAAGTGTTTTATCTTCCAATTCCTTGGAATAGATGCTCTCACGATCAAATACTTTGTATGTATTCGCTAGAATTGACTGGATAGTTGCTTCTTGCTTTAAGTGTTCCTGCAATTCATTGATTCCTTCTTTTTCGCATTCCGGACAAATGTCAAGTGATTTCTGGGATCCATCAATCATGACTTTTGCATTGATCATCTTGGAGCCATGCTTGTTGCAAATTTTAGGTTCGCTGGTAGAATCTACTGTATAATCCTGATACATTAAAATCCCAACCTTTCATCTTGTTGCTGAGTTGATGCACCCGAAGGCATCTTTTGATTTAAGTACTTTTCAAACTTAGTTGCATTAAACAATGTGTCTGGAGTTAAATACTTGGACATTTTGGAGTCATTCTTCCATTCAAGGCTTTTTACATCAATAACATGCTTAAAGTCATCTATTGAGTAATTCTCACTTAAACGACCATTTATTAGTCTTTGAGTTGATTTACTAGTATGTTTAAAATGAGATCCTGTTTTGTCATTTAGATATTTGATAATTTCATCATAGACATCAGATTGAGCTTTTTGCTCTATATCTATATCTATATCTATATCTATATCTCCGTTGCCTTCTGTTGCATCGGTGTTGCATTGCAACGCTTTTTGATTCTCTCGATGCTTGCGAGACCTACGGGTACTTGCTGTTTCACTCCCTACCATTTCTGGAACTTGTTCAAGATTAAACTGATAATTGTCTGATGTAGTCAATAATTTCTTTTTTGTTAAAAACATCAGTGTCAATCTGATTGCTTCTGGATCTTCGTCTATCAATAGAGAAAGTTCTTCTGCTAGATCTTCTGCTAGACCCTCGAAATATAACTTCCCTTGCTCTGCTAGACTTGCCAGCATCATTTTTAGGTAGATGATTGTGATTTCTTCTCCCCCAGGAAGCTTTCTCATGAGCTTCATTTCTTTGGAATTAAAGAAGTCATCTTTTAGTTGTAACCAGTAATATCTACGATTCTCAGTTACCATTCATCAGGCCTCCTTATTTGAAAATTTCGCATATTCCTTGTGAAAGAATAGTTTGACTGTTCCTAAACTGCCATGTCTATTTTTCTCAAGGATCAATTCTGTAACATTATCAGGTTCTTCCTGCTCCTCACGATTGTAGTAAGCTTCTCGATAGAGAAATGCTACTATGTCAGCATCTTGCTCGATCGAACCAGACTCTCTTAAATCTGAGAGCACGGGCCTTTTGTCATTTCGTTGCTCAACCCCACGAGATAGCTGACTCAATGCAATTACTGGAACTTTCAATTCCTTTGCTAATATCTTCAACTGTCTGGATATTTCAGACACTTCCTGTTGCCGATTTTCTCGACCTCTACCAGTGATTAGCTGAAGATAATCAATTACAATCAATCCAAGTCCGCCAGTCTCTTGAGACAATCGCTTGGCTCTGGATCGAATCTCAGCGATTTGAATTCCTGCTGTATCGTCAATATAGATCTTTCCTTTTGCAAGTTGCTCTTGTGCCAGGATCATCCTGCGCCATTCGCTTTCAGAGAGGTTCCCTGTTCTGACATGGTACGATGGAATCAAGCCTTCTGCTGAGAGCATGCGCTCTACAAGGCTTTCTGCTCCCATTTCAAGAGAGAAGATTGCTACTGGTTTCCCGGCTCTTATTGCCACATTTTGGGCAATATTTAGAGCGAAAGCTGTTTTTCCCATCGCTGGCCGTGCTGCAAGAATAATCAGGTTGTCAGTGTGTAGACCAGTCGTGATATTGTCAAAATCTGTAAAACCTGTTGGTGTTCCTGTTACATCACCAACACGTTGTGAGCGCTCGTCAATAATTGACTGCGTGGAATCAATGACATCAATAATTGGACGGAAGCCAGTCTGCTTGTCATTTGCTATGTTTGACAAAGCTTGTTCAGTCTGGACAAGTATGTCATTTAGATCTGATTGACCATCATATACGTTAGCTATCGTTTGATTGAGATCTTCAATAACCTTTCGTGCTTTCGCTTTTTTGGCTACAACCTTGGCATAATGCTCAATGTGAGCACTGGTTGGTACAGCATTGATGAGACTTGCTAAAAATGCCATCCCACCGATTCGATCAAATTCGCCTATCGAGTCAAGCGCTGATTTAACTGATACGGGGTCAATTGGTTCGCCCTTGTCTGCAAGACCTTCCATGATTTCAAAGACGATGCCATGTGATAGTTTGTAAAAACTTTCTTTTGTGAGGTATTCAGAAGCAATGAGGATCTTATCTGGATCGACAAATACTGATCCGATTACTGCTTGTTCAGCAAGGAGATCGTGAGGCAGGATTGTGTTATTTTCTGCCATAAACCAGCTCCTATCTACGATATCCGAAACGCATTGCTTCTCGTGCTTCTTGAATACGTTGTTGTTCAGCGATCATCTTTTTTAGTTCTCGTTTTGATTCCTTGCATCGCTCACTAATTGAGCTGATGATAATCATTTGAAATAGGACCACAATAATTAATACTCCGACTAAAATTTCTGCTAACATGTTAATTCCTCCAATATTCTTTTATAAAAATAATTTCTGTGTTATAATTAGTTTATAGTTCTTTCAAAGTGCCTTTCTCAAGGCGCTTTTTTTATTTTTGTAAGCTTCGACAGAATCGCTGAACATCTTCCAAATTGTAGAGATACTTCCCGCCCTTTCCGGACTGTTGAAATTGAAATTTCCCTTGGTCTCTCCATTCTTCTAGTTTAGTTCTACCCCATCCGGTCGCTTCCTGTAGCTGTTTGATCGGCACCCATGTAATATTTCTGCTTGATCTACGCTTAGCTTCTTCCATAGCTTTGATGTTGATTGAAACCAGCTCTTCAAAGAGTTTATCTTTAAATTCAGTTCCAAATAGTTCTAGGACCATTTTTTTAATCCTTTCTATTCTTTATTTTTCTTTTGTTCTATAGCTCTTAAAATTACTTCATGAGCTATATCTTTTGTGAGCTTTTGTAACTTAATCAAAGCTTCACTATAAGTTTCTGATTGTTCAATTAGCAAGTCAGATAACTTTATAATTTCATCTTCAAAATCCATCTCAAGACCGATGACCTTTCTATATTATTGTGTTAACTTACTACTGACAAAAAACGATTAAATAAGACCTCTTACTCCTTATGAAAATCGTCTGTCAATTTTTATGAAAGGAGGGAATCTATGAATTACATTAATGAAATGTTGCCTAATGAAGTAAGTTTCTTGCCATATCGTTTTTCAACCTCAGATGTAGACAGTGTTGATCCATCATCTAAATCTGTTTTGAAATTTGCTACAACAGTAGATAACGAGAGATTTATTGATTTCTTGTCAGTACATGAAAATGGTTTAGTTCTATTAGTTAAAAGTGAAGACAATGAAGTTTGGTCTAATAGAAAACCAATTTCCAATACTGTTGATGGTAAACTTGTAATTACTTTTGAAAGTGAATAATCGAATCACTAAGTTTTACAGAAGTTTTCCCATCTTTTGAACTAAGGACTTGTTTTTTAACAAGTTCTTTTTTTAATTTAATTTTCATTTATTTCTCCTTATACAATTTATTTAAGTAGAGTATTAGGAAATGATTGCTTAATTGATATCTCTTTAGGATGCTCCCGACCATTAATATAGTCGATTTGGATCAGAGTTTCAGGTACTTCGTCCTTGCTTGTCTCCCAAACAATGTTTATTCCTTGTAAACCGATATCTTCAGCTTGAAAATCAACTCCATTTAAAATAACGTGAGGTATGCTAGAATCACTGCTGATCTTAATTTCTAGATTTTCGATATGCAATGTCTTTTTTAAAGGTTCGCTCATTTATTTCTCCTCACCCCACCAAACTCATCTGACCGTTGCGGGCTTTGATTTCTAGCTTGGTATTTGCTGATGGTTCCCAGCTTCCCCAATAGTCAAACGCTTGTTCTTCATCTTTACGTTTCAGCAAGTCATAGCGTGGAATGCGGAAGTATTCCTTGAAGTCTTTGGCAGCCTGTGAGAATACCGATTGTGCAAATTTCCGATCTTTGTATGCTTGACTATCTTTACCACTCAGTAATTCGACAACTTTTTGTTTTCGCATTTTTTCAAGTGCCAAACAAATTGACGGATTCACTGGTTGTTCATTTTTCAAATAATCTACATCGGCTGATAGAACGGATTGTCCTTCTTTCAGCTTTTTAAGTTCCTGCAATGCGTGGATCATCACATCTTCTGTAGTTAAGTCATTGCTGACTTTTGCAATTTCGTTTGTCATTCAAATTCTCCTTCTAAAATGTTGCTTTCTTTGCGGATATCGTTCAGGTCGTTGAAGAAACGAAGCCCTCGACTGATAAAACTATCAAATTCATTTCGGATTATCCCGTCTGCTTTTAGGACTTTCTCCTCATCTGCATAAATCAGCCCTCCCATGCTTGCTAAAAAATCGTTCCCTTTTTGCAATAGGCTTGTGATATTCTTGTAAGCTGAGATTTGCTTCTGAACATTATTGAGTTGTCCTTGCGATTCTTCAATCGCTCGTGTCAATTCATCGTACTGAGAAGATTTCTTATCGACCTCTTCACGCTGGGCCAGTGTGTCAGCAAGTTGCTTTTCGATAAATTCGGAGCGTTCTTCCATGGCTTTGACCGTTTTGGAGAGTTCCTTATTCTTTTCTAGCAATTGCTTGTTTAGGTCCTGTGTGGCTTTGTAATCATCCGGGATGACTTCCTTGATAGTTTCCTTGACTTCGACCTTGGAAGATTTGATTTTCTCGTTTTCAGCCTGTAGACGCTTGTTTGCAAGCTTGCTGAGGTTGAGTTTCTTCTTGACTTCCTTCAGTTCTCGTACCGTAGGATTGTCGCCATCTTCGATGCGTTGGATCTGCTCCTCTTTCTCTTCTTCTGGAAGAGTTGCGATCAGATGAAGTGCTGTAGTCCCTAAATGTTGCAACGTTGCAACATTTGGAAGTTCCTCTGCAACTTTCATCATTCTATGAGCTTCTGTTCGCTCAATGTTCATCTTTGCCAGCCATTCCAAAAACTGACCATGTGCCAAATCATTTTCCTTCACATGGTTCAATCGTCTGCCGATTTCCCAAATGGATTGCCCGGCTATTTGTTTGTGGTGACTGATTTCTAGTTCTATCTGAGACAGATTGTTCGATAAACTAATTTCGTTCATTTCCTACTCCTCAAATTTCTCCCATGACTCGTTGATTCGCAATTTTTTGTTAATACGAAGCTTCAAGTCATCACTACCTTTTCCATCTTTAAAAAGTTGTGTGATAGCTGATGGACTAACACCCACAACAATGGCCAAGTCCGTCTGTGACCATCCACGTTTGTCAATTCGATCTTTTACAAGCTCGATCCACTTGCGATGCTGTTGGCTCATGTTTTTCCTCCTTTATTTTTTTAATAGAGTTAAAGAGTTAGTAAATTATTTTAAAAATGCTTGACAACTTTCACCCAAAAGGTTAAAATGTAGGCATAGTTAAAAACTTGATAAAACCTTACATCTATCAATTATCTTGCTCGCCAAAGCTATTTATTTTTAGATAAGTTTTAACTTCGTTTTTTACTAACTCATTAACTTACAAAAACTATTTTACACCCAATTAGGTGTCTTGTCAACAGTTTTACACCTAAAAAGTTGAAATATTTTTTGTTATGCTTCTGAAAGGTTGAATTAACAATGTTTCCGACATACGAAAAAATTAAAGAACTTGCCGATAAAAGGGGAATTTCTCTCACGAAACTAGAAGAGGATTTAGGTTACAGCAGAAATACACTCTATAAGTTGAAATCTCAAAAACCTAACGCTGAGAGAATATCGGAAATCGCTGACTACTTCAACGTGTCCACCGACTACCTATTGGGACGCACTGATAATCCAAAAATTACTACAGGCGGTGATGCTTCTGCACCGCTTGACCTTCGAGACATTGCTGCGCAATCTATGTTGTTCGATGGTAAACCACTTACTGAAGAAGATATTGATTTTATTACAGCGGTCTTGGAGGCACACTTAAAAAATAAATAGAGGTGCACTTATGACTGTAAGAGAGCTTTGCGCCCAAGAGGGTGTAAACCTATGTTACTTTGACGGAAGTGATTGGCATAGTCCTGGTTTCTTTAATCCTACTTTGAACATTTTAGCGTTAGATATTAATTTATCAGTTGAAGATCAAAAGCAAGTTGCTTTGCATGAATTGGGTCACAAAGAGCATACTCCTGCTCAATATGAGCTAAATAGAGAATACTGCGAACTGCAGGCTGATAGGAGTATGATCCACCACTTGCTGGAAGAAGAATTACAATTAATGGAAGATGTCAGAGATTTTAATTACGTAAAATTTATGGAAAAGTACAAATTAAAGACCATTGCTGATGAAACAATGGTCAAAGACGAATATAATTCACTAATTAGTTAGAATAAAACAAAAAACTCCCCACACTCGCCTTCGCCAAAAATTGAGTGTGAGGAATGCTGTATAAGAAAAGCCATTAAAAAGGGCACTTTCTTATACTCATTTTATCAAGAAATGAGGTGAAACGCAATGGAAATCAAATCTTACAAAAAGAAAAATGGCGATACAGCGTATAAGTTTAGGATCTATGTCGGTAAAGAAAATGGAAAGGACAAGTATGTAAAGCGTCAGGGGTTTCAGACAAAAGCCAAAGCAAGAGCAGCACTTCTCCAACTTCAAACTGATCTTGAAAATAGCGAGGAAATCACTGTCGAGGAAATCACTGTCGAGGAAGTCGCTGAAAAATGGCTCAAAGAATATGCTGACACAGTACAGGATAGCACCTATATCAAGACAGAACGGAATATAAAAAATCATATCTATCCGACTTTAGGAGATAAGAAGATTTCTACTCTAACTCCTCTGCAACTTCAGGAACAAGTCAATGACTGGTCCAAAAAACTTGTTTACGGACGTAAAATGAAGGGCCTGATGAACAATATTTGTAAGTATGCTATTAGGCATGGCTACATCTCAACAAATCCGGTTGAAAGTGTAACAACGCTTGTCAGAAAACAAGTAGATACAGATAGCGATTTTTACGACAAGAACGAGCTAAAATCTTTTCTTGAATTAGTAGATAAAACCGATGACCTAAGAAAGAAAGTCCTCTTCCGTCTTCTAGCCTTCACAGGAGCCCGAAAAGGGGAGGCTTTAGCCCTCAAATGGGAAGACTGGACCAATAACACTCTGAGCATAAATAAAGCCATTACGAGAGGATTTGACGGGGAATCTGTCGGTCCTACAAAAAACAAAAGTAGCAACCGATTGATCAGCTTGGACGAAAGGACAAGTGAACTACTCACAGAGTGGAGAGAAATGAATCCTACTACTACTTTTATCTTTGAAAATGAATTTGGAAAACCAATACCAGGAACACTACCACGGAAATGGCTACAACAAATTGTCAAAGATTCGGATGTGCGTCCGATTAGGATCCACGGCTTCCGACATACACATGCCAGTCTATGCTTCGAAGCTGGAATGACACTCAAACAGGTCCAGTATAGACTTGGACACTCAGATTTAAAAACAACCATGAACATCTATACGCACATCACCAAAGAGGCCAAGGATGACATTGGTGAGAAATTTGCAAACTATATTGATTTTTAGACAAATAACATAAAGACAGACCCTTTGGATAAAAAAGGGTCTGTTTTTGGGTCTGCCAGTTTCAAAAAGGTTCAAAAAGGAATATAAAGTATAAAACAAAAAACGTTGTTTTTACAACGTTTTAGAAAGTTTTAGAAAGCTTTAGAAACTATAGATGGAGCCGGTGGGAGTCGAACCCACGTCCAAACACCTGCCAGCATATTTGTCTACAACCATAGGTTATGTCTTCTTTTAACAGCTACATGACACATAACTCAAGCCCTGTACCTGCGAGTCTATCAATCTCTTATCTAACTCCTAGACCAAGCTAGATCGTATCTCGCTATAATTAAGACCTGTCATCAAACACGAGCGATTCGAATCGGGTCACGCCTGCTGGTGTTTAGGCAGCTAAAGCGTAAGAATTATTATTTTTTGCAGTTATATTTAACTGGCGTTTTACATCCGCTAGATGAGTTGCAAAATATGCCTCATAATGCCTGTCGAATCCGTAACGACCCCAAAACGAATACAATTAGTATATCAAAATGTAGCCAAAAATGCAAAAGAAAAAAATTGAACAAGAAGGCTTCCATCGGGAAGCTCCTTGCTCAATTTACTGTTATTATTGAAGATTCAACTTGTACTTGCTGATATAGTGAATGGTGAAGTACATAGAAACAATCTTGATGACTTCATAGATAAGACCTGGAATGAAGTTAGGTCCAAATTCATCAATATTTCCATAAACCAATGCAGACCCAACAGCATATGAATCTTTTAATGGATTGACTGCTGTACCGATGATACTTAAAACAATGCACAAGAGAAAGAAAAACAGAATAGCCTTAAATCCACGACGATTTTGGAAGAGTTGGCCAAGTGCGATCGATACATAAAATAGGAAGATCCCTGAAGCTGTGGTAAAAATCCACCAAACGATAATCCAATAAGCAATAGAATGACTAAAAGCCTCAGCGATAATACTAAATACAGGAGAGATGTCTTGTCCAATGACAGCACCCATCACAAGTATTGTGATGAAACCACTAAAAAATAGAAGGAATAGGCAGTAAAGACTCGCTACTAAAGCTCCCACAAATTTAGACAAAATGATCGCATGAGGGCTAGCTGGAAGGGTCCAAGTCAAGTAACCTTCACGTCCGTATAAGTTGGAATAGAAACGACGGATAATAATATAGTAGTTACTAAGATAAAGACCAATGACTCCTCCAAAAATGAGAATCCCAAGAGTCCCCGTTATAATTTGCATACTATTGGTTTCCATATCCACAAAACCATTTGTAGCACTTCCACCAATAACACCTGTAATCACTGACAAACCTAGTGCGATCAGGGTGATCAATAAATACCACTTAGCTGTCGATTTAAATTCATATTTTAATAATTTACCAAACATGGGTTCCTCCTAATAAACACGGAATTGATCACGGAAGATCTCATCGATTGATTTTCCGTGTTGATTGCGCATAACAGTCGTATTTTCATGCAAGAGGATTCTTCCTTGGTTGATGAAAATGGCCTCATCCAAAACTTGCTCAATATCAGCAATCAAGTGAGTAGAAATCAAGACAGAAGAGTTTGGACGTCTGTTTTGAATAATGGTCCGCAAAATATAATCACGCGCCGCTGGGTCAACCCCACCGATTGGTTCATCAAGAACATACAAGTCAGCTTCACGGCTCATCACCAAAATCAATTGCACTTTTTCCTTGTTCCCTTTTGAAAGGCTGTTCAATTTTTGATTTGGATGCAAATGCAAATCGTTGAGCAATTGGTAAGCTCGTTGGACATTAAAATCTGCATAAAAATCTTGGAAATAGTTAATAGCATCAATAATTTTCATATTTTCATTCAGATAAGTTGTATCTGGCAAATAGGAAACCACTTTTTTAGAAGCTGGGGATGGTAATTGCCCATGAATATAGATATTTCCAAGGCTTGGTTGCAACAAACCATTAATCAATTTAATGATGGTTGTTTTCCCACTACCATTGGGACCCAAAAGGCCAATAATACGGCCAGGTTGGATGTTCAAACTAACATCCATGAGAGCAACTTCATGCCCATAATTCTTTGTCACATGGTCCAAGTAGACCAAAGGATACTGATTCATGTAAATCTCCTTTATTTTCTATTTATGCTATTATACCTTGTCCCCTTGATGATTGCAACTCTATCTGAAAATTTGCTAAGAATTTGTAAATGCTTGTTCAAAAAAAATGGGATAAACAAATCAGAGGTTAGGGGAGCCCCAACCTCTGATTTGTTTTGATACATAGAGTGTTTAACTAATTCCAAGTGCGATCCGTGCATAACGGCTCATCTTTTCAACCGTCCAAGCAGGGTACCAGACCAACTTCACATCCACAGATGTCACTTCTTCTACTTCTGCTAAAACATCATGAATCTGATCTGTCAGAAGGTCCGCTAATGGACACCCCATGGTCGTTAAGGTCATATCAATGATGGTTGCTCCAGTTTCACCGTCAAAATGGATCTCGTAGACAAGACCTAAATTGACAATGTCAATCCCAAGCTCAGGATCGATTACCTCTTCCAAAGCATTTAAGATTTTATTTTTAATTTCTTCAATTTGCTCAGTTGTATATGCCATATGACTTCCTTTTTCTGCTATTTACTCTCGATAGAATTTCTGGGCTCGGGTTAAAAAGGTCCCCCGGACCTGGGTCGCTTCTTCATTTCTAGGCGACCGTTAAAAAGGTCCGCCAGACCTTCCTCGCTTCCGAATTTTTCGGCTCGGGTTAAAAATGTCCACTGGACCTGGGTCGCTTTTTGATTTCTTGGCGACCGTTAAAAAGGTCCCCCGGACCTGGCCACTCTTTGGTTTTTGGGTGGCCGTTAAAAATGTCCACTGGACATTTTTAATCCTCTATAAAGTCACGCAATGGTTTGCTTCTGCTTGGGTGGCGGAGTTTGCGGAGGGCTTTGGCTTCGATCTGACGGATCCGTTCACGGGTCACGTTGAAGACTTTCCCCACATCTTCCAAAGTCCGCATTTTTCCATCATCGAGACCAAAACGAAGACGCAAAACATTTTCTTCCCGGTCTGTCAGGGTATCAAGGACTTCATCCAATTGTTCTCGTAGAACCACACGAGTGGTGTAGTCTACTGGATTTTCAATCACTTCGTCTTCGATGAAATCTCCCAAATGGCTATCGTCTTCTTCCCCGATTGGAGTTTCAAGAGAAACAGGCTCTTGCGCAATCTTCAAGATTTCACGCACCTTGTCTGGTGTCATATCCATACGTTCAGCGATTTGTTCAGGTGTTGGGTCTTGTCCCAATTCTTGCAAGAGATTGCGTTGTTCACGAACCAACTTGTTAATGGTTTCCACCATGTGAACAGGAATCCGAATGGTACGCGCTTGGTCTGCAATAGCACGAGTGATAGCCTGACGGATCCACCAAGTGGCATAAGTAGAAAACTTGAACCCTTTGGTGTAGTCAAACTTATCAACCGCCTTCATCAAGCCCATGTTTCCTTCTTGGATCAAATCCAAAAATTGCATTCCACGACCAACGTAACGTTTCGCAATGGATACAACCAAACGAAGGTTGGCTTCTGCTAGACGTTGTTTGGCTTCTAAATCACCTTGTTCCACCAAGATAGCCAATTCTTGTTCTTCTTCATTGGTCAAAAGAGGAACAACCCCAATTTCTTTCAAGTACATCCGTACCGGGTCATTGACCTTAGCAGAGTTGCTTCCAAGCAATTCCTCATCTGACAACTCTGGCTCTTCCTCATTGTTCAACACACGCGCACTTGGGTTGCCGTCTTTATCAGTGATCGAAATCCCTGCATCTTGAATGCGTTGCAAAAGATCTTCAATCCCATCTGCATCTAGCGTGAATGGAATAACCAATTGGTCATTAATTTCATCATCTGTTGCAGTTCCGCTTTTCTTGTGGCTGCGAATAAATTCTGCAATTTGAACGTCCAATGTTGTAATATCTTTTTGTTCTTTAGCCATTCTTACTCCATTCTTCTTTTTTGAGCGATTAAACGCTCGAGTTCCAATAAAGCTTTTTCCGCATCCCCTGTTGAGGAAGCTTCCTTCACTTTATTTCCAATTTGTTGACTTTCTTTGCGAAGAAGCTCACGATTCCGTGTCGCTTCTACTTCTTCTAACTCACCATCTGCTATCTCTTCTGGCAAATCTTCTTCTAACATGCGGTACCAGGCATGCTGGACCCCTTCAGGCTGCTCGGATAGATCCTGAGAGGTGACTTCTCCATTTTGACAGAGCAATTGATACAAGATCTGTAACTCCGGCGTGTCAAAGGCAAAATCAGGTCGCAACCGGTAATCATTGAGGACCATTGGAAAATCCTTCATCCTACTTAATAAATGATTTTCCGCCTTGATCAAGCGCGTCATCCCACGATTCGGCAAGAGCTCCACTGAAAAATACGATGTTTTAGATCGTCCACCACTTTGAACCTCCTGCCGTTGTTGCAAACGACTATTATTGACAATCTGCTCAATCTGCAAGTAATCAAAGTCCGGCAATAAATCGGCCAACTTATAAATATAGGTGTTTTGCGCTGTAATAGAACGCGTCTGGGCGATCATCGGTGCCAACTTTTCGACAAACTCAATTTGCGACTGCAAGTTCTCAATATACTGGGGTTTCCAGTAGTGCATCAAGAATTCAACCTTACTGATCCGAGAATTCTTCAAGAGGGTAGCTAGATCTTCTGGGGACGTCTTTTTGAGGTACTCATCAGGATCCATCTGATCTGGGATACGGACGATCTCCAACTCCAGATCCTGCAAGACATCCAAGGCCTTAGCTGTTGCTTCAAGCCCTGCCTTATCTCCATCATAGGTCAAGATAACCTTTTTAGTAAAATGAGACAGGTGCTGGACATGCTCTGGTGTCAAGGCTGTCCCCATAGAGGCGACCGCATTTTCTATCCCAGCTCGATAAGCTGCAATGACATCCATAAAACCTTCCATGATATACATTTCATATTGCTTTTTGGCGCTCGTCTTGGCTTGATCCAAATGATAGAGTTCATAGCTTTTATTAAACAATCGCGTACTGCGACTATTCTTGTACTTGGCTTGATGACTGCCATCCTCCGTCATTTTCCACAACCTACCAGAAAAGGCAATGACACGTCCACTATCATCCGTCAAGGGAAACATGATCCGATCCTGAAAGGCATCAAAAACCGTTCCAGCATCTGAGATTGTAAACAAACCTGAATCGGTAATCACTTTCTCAGAGAATTTCTCAGAGAGATTTCGATAGAGATAATTTCCTTCTGCTGGTGCTAAGCCCAATTGAAAATGTCGGATGACCTCATCCGTCAGACCACGTTCATGCAGATAGTTTCTCGCTTCTTCCCCCATCTTAGTCGTCATCAAAATCGCCTGATAAAACTTACTAGCTTCCTGATGAATCTCATAAAGTTCTTGGTTTGGATTGATAGACGTTGGTTGAGCCGGCCTTGCTTGGTACTGAAGCGCAATGCCAGCTTTTTCTGCTACGATCTGGACCGCATCCATAAAGGCGACTCCACGGTAGTCCTCAATAAACTTAAAGACATCTCCAGAGCGACCACATCCGAAGCAATGGTAAAACTGCTTGTCTTCAACAACATTAAAGGAAGGAGTCTTTTCGCCATGAAAAGGACAGAGGCCTAAAAAATTACGGCCAGCCTTGGTCAAAGAAACAACTTCTCCAATGACTTCAACAATGTTTACACTGTTTTTAATTTCTGCAATCAGCTCTTTATCAACCATAAACAGTGCCTCCATTTTACCATAGATTATCACTTTATATTTTATACTAAAAGTTAGTAAAAGTAAATTTTTTCCTACCGATTTCACACATAAAAGAAAAGATTTTCAACCTTTATCACTAATTTTAAAAAAAATTGGGCATATTTCTTGTCAGTCGCATATTTTTCCGTTATACTATCATAGTAAAAAATTATTATGAAAGGACATATTATATAGGATATGTTAAAAGAATTGAAAGCTTTCCTCCTTCGTGGAAACGTTGTTGACCTTGCTGTTGCAGTGATTATCGGGGCTGCATTTGGTGCCATCGTGACATCACTTGTTAACGATGTCATCACACCACTTATTTTGAACCCAGCTTTGAAAGCTGCTGGTGTTGATAAAATTGCTGAATTGTCATGGAACGGTGTTGCTTACGGTAGCTTCTTGAGCGCAGTAATCAACTTCATCGTCATTGGAACTGTTCTCTTCTTTATCGTTAAAGCTGCTGAAAAAGCACAAAACCTTGGTAAAAAAGAAGAAGCTGTCGAAGAAGCAGCTCCTGCTCCTACTCAAGAAGAGTTGCTTACTGAAATCCGCGACTTGCTTGCAAACAAATAATCAGATAAAAAGATCCGATCTTCTAGTTAGAAGGTCGGTTTTTTTGTCTTTGATGGATGAGAAAAAACAAAAAACAGACCGAAGTCTGTTTCTGTATTCAATTAGAATTTTTTACGTTTACGAGCTGCTTCTGATTTACGTTTACGTTTTACAGAAGGTTTTTCATAGAATTCACGTTTGCGTGTTTCTTGAAGAGTACCAGCTTTAGTAACCGCACGTTTGAAACGACGAAGAGCATCGTCAAGAGATTCATTCTTACGTACTACTGTTTTTGACATATTTTTCACTCCCTTCAAGCCTAAAATCTTAATTATTTTATCACACTTTAAAGATGCTGTCAAGATCTTTTGAAACTTTTCTAGCCTTCCTAGCCTTCATGCCATTTCTTTTTTCCGACTTTTTCATTCTTCCTATTTTATGATACAATGGAAACATAGAAAACCCTGAAGGAGATACCATGTCAGAAATTTATGATATTACGATTGTTGGGGGCGGACCAGTTGGTCTGTTTGCTGCTTTTTATGGCAATATGCGCCAAGTTAAAGTCAAACTGATTGATTCCTTACCTCAACTTGGAGGGCAACCAGCCATTCTCTATCCAGAAAAAAATATCCTCGATGTACCCGGTTTTACCAATTTAACAGGTGAAGAATTAAGCGACCGCTTGATCGAGCAAGTCAAACGATTCGATACACCGATCTTCCTCAATGAAACTGTAGAGGATATTCAAAAAGAAGGTGACCTCTTCACCATCACTACTTCTCGCCAAGTGCATCAGTCTAAAGCCGTCATCATTGCCATGGGTGGCGGTGCCTTTAAACCACGTGCTCTTGATATCGAGGGGGCTGAAGACTTCGATAATGTCCACTACCATGTTTCAAATATCCAGCAATATGAAGGACAGCAAGTGACCGTCCTTGGTGGTGGGGACTCTGCTGTGGACTGGGCTCTTGCTTTTGACAAGATTGCTCCAACTACAATCATTCACCGTCGGGACAACTTCCGTGCCTTGGAACATAGCGTTGAAGAACTCAAACAATCTTCTGTCAGCATCAAAACACCATTTGTTCCTAGCCGCTTGATTGGCGAAAATGGTCATGCCACTCATCTTGAAATCACAAAAGTTAAATCCGATGAAACCGAACTTATCCCGATTGATCACTTATTTGTCAACTATGGCTTTAAATCTTCTATCGGAAACTTGAAAGAATGGGGTGTAGAATTGCAACGCCATAAAATCAAGGTGAACCAAAAACAAGAAACCAGCCTTCCTGGAATTTATGCCTGTGGAGACTGCTGCTTCTACGAAGGAAAGATTGATCTCATCGCTACAGGTCTTGGGGAAGCTCCAACAGCCGTAAACAATGCCATCAACTACATCTATCCAGATAAGAAAGTCCAACCAACGCACTCAACTAGTTTATAATAAAAAAGGCCTTTGGCCTTTTTTATTTGTCTAAATCGTCTGCGATCTTATTGATCTTACGCAAGCGGTGATTGACACCGCTTTTTGAAATAGGTTGTTGCAAGCTATCTGCGATCTGCTGGATGGAATAATCTGGATGGTTCATCCGGATATAGGCAACTTCTTGCAGATCACTTGGTAAACTTCCTAGACCGATTGTATCCACAATTTTACTAATATTATTAATGGTTTTCATACTGGCTGTGACTGTGCGCTGGATATTGGCCATTTCGGCATTATTGGCCCGATTGAGGTCATTGCGCGTCTCTCTCATGACCTTGATGGACTCAAATTCCTGCATGGCTTGCATGGCCTCTACCACAATTAGAAAATCAATAATATCTTCCGCTCGTTGCAGATAGGTCACCACTCCTTTTTTCCGCTCGATGGTTTTCGCATCTAGTAAAAATCCTTGCATGAGAAGGGCAATTCCTTCCGCGTGGTCTGTATAAACAGAATGAATTTCCAACTGGTACTTCCCTTTTTCAGGATCCTTGATGGAACCACTCGACAGAAAAGCCCCCCGAAGATAAGCACGACTGGCTACTTCATCTTCTAAAACACTGGCATCAATGCCTGTCTCAATCCCAAAAAAGGCATCTGCCAAATGCAAGTCAGCAAGAATCTCTTCCACCTTCTCATCCAAGAATACTGTGTAAACACGATTTTTTTTCAAATTGGTTTTTTGGTGGTGGCGAATATCCGATTTGGCCTCATAAAAATGATGCAACAATTCATAGATATGGCGAGCGATCTTGGCATTTTCTGTTGTCACCGAGAGCGTCAAGCCCCCCATTGAAATCCCCAGACTTCCAGACATCTTGATAATGGCAGCCAATTCACTCTTTTCAAATCGCTTGAGAGACAATAATTCTTCTTTGACACGAACCGTAAAACTCATTTTCTCACCTGCACGATCTGCATCAGCTCTTCGACTACTTTTTCGCCATCATGAAAGGCTCCTCCATTGACCAGCTTCAAGAAATCAGAAGAAATCACTTGGGGAACTTGCGAGTGCAGCCCCTTGAAATCGTGCTCTACCTGCACCAAGTATTCATCAAATTTATTACTGTTCATGTAAGCTGCGGGAACCTGATTGATATTGACAAGGACAGTATCGATGAACTTCTCTCCCAAATGTTTATGAAGAACGGCAACGTGGTCACTGTCTGTGAAATGCTCGGTTTCACCTCTTTGGGTCATGATGTTACAAACATAGGCTACCTGAGCCTTGGTTTCAAGGATGGCTTTCCCAATCTCATCGATCATCAAATTAGGAAGGATCGAGGTAAAAAGCGAACCAGGACCCAAGACAACCATATCACTTTCAAGAATAGCTTCCACCACTTTCTTACTAGCTTTTGGGCGCTCTTGATCAAAGGTATTGGTCACATAAACATGATCAATCATGCCGGTGTATTTGGCAATGTGGCTTTCTCCTACCACTTCTTTTCCATCTTGAAAAACGGCATGAAGGGTCAAGGGACTGTCACTGGAAGGATAGATCTTGCCGGTCGTATGAAAGAATTTGGTTAACAACTGCATGGCATTATAGGTCGAGCCTTGCATCTCTGAAATCCCTGCAATGATCAAGTTTCCCAAAGGGTGTCCGGCCAAAGGGCCATCATCGTCTGCAAAGCGGTATTGAAAGACCTTCTCATAAAAACGAGGCATATCTGACATGGCAACCAGCACATTTCGAAGATCTCCAGGTGGTGTCAATTTTTGGATGTTCTTCCGCAATTCACCTGAACTCCCGCCATCATCTGCAACGGTTACGATGGCAGTAATATCGACCGGTTTCTTTCTCAGACTATCGAGGATAACAGAAATCCCTGTTCCTCCTCCAATAACGGTTACTTTAGGTTTTCTCATGAGCGATTCACCGTTTCTTTCCGTCTGTCCTTATCTCTATGACTGCAATTGACCTGCCAATTTTTTTCTAAATCATGCGCTAAGCGCTCTGCAAAGGCTACTGAACGGTGTTGCCCACCGGTACATCCCATAGCAATGGTGAGAACGGATTTACCCTCCCGTTTATAAGACGGTAAAATAGGAACGATCAAGTCATGGAGGTGACGATAAAAGTCCTCTGATTCAGGGTGATCCATGACGTAATCATAGACAGCTGGATCTTGACCGGTTAAATTCCGAAGTTCCAATTTGTAGTAGGGATTTGGAAGGAAACGCACGTCAAAGACAAGGTCAGCATCGATCGGAAGGCCATATTTAAACCCAAATGACATGACCTCAACCCGAAAATCTGGCTGATTATCTTGACTGGCAAATTGTTCTGCGATCGTTTTTCTCAAATTACGAGGTGTCAACTCAGTCGTATCCACTACATTTTGACTGATATTTTTTAAAGGGGACAAGAGTTCGCGCTCTAGGGTAATCCCATCTAAGACACGGCCATCTGCCGCTAATGGATGGCTACGACGGGTTTCCTTGTATCGTGCTACCAACTCACTGTCAGTGGCATCCAAGAACAAGACTTTGAAATCCAGGTCTTCTTGATTGTCCAATTCATCCAAAATGGTGCGAATTTCATTGAAAAAAGAACGGCTCCGCATGTCCACAACAACGGCTAATTTATTGTTATCTGGGCTGTGGCGCATGAGCTCAATAAATTTCAGCAAGAGCGCCGGTGGCATATTATCGATGGTAAAGTAACCCAAATCCTCAAACGATTGGATGGCAACGGTCTTACCCGCACCGCTCATCCCTGTTACCATGACCAGTTGAATCTTACTTTCTGTCATTTTCTCCTCCCATAAATAAAACAGAGTGGCCTACAGTTTCCTGCTCTCCACCCTGTCTTTTTGTCTTTGAATGGTTATTTGGCTTTGATTTCCGCAATAACTTCAATTTCAACCTTCACATCACGTGGCAGGCGTGCTACTTCAACAGCAGATCGAGCTGGAAACTCTGTAGTAAAGACTGTTTTATAGACCTCATTAAAAGGTACAAAGTCATTCATATCACTTAAGAAACAAGTGGTTTTCACCACGTGGTCAAAGTCTGTCCCTGCCTCTTCCAAAATAGCCCCAATGTTCTTTAAGACTTGCTCTGTTTGTTCTTGGATGGTTTCTCCAATGATTTCACCTGTTTCAGGTGACAAGGGAACTTGTCCACTTGCAAAGAGAAGATTCCCTACGATTTTCCCTTGAACATAAGGTCCAATTGCTGCAGGTGCTTTATCTGTATGAATTGTTTTTGCCATAGTATTCTCCAAGTCTATTTACTTCTGCTGATTTTCTTTTGCTAATTTTTCCCTTTGTAAGCGCAATTTGCGCTTAGGATTTAGCGTATTAAAGAGTTCTTCTAGTTTTTCAGCATTCCAAACATCGGCTGCTGAAACAAAATTTCCATTTTCATCTCGAAAAGATATTGGTTTATCTCCCACTGAAAAAGCCTCATTTCTTATTTGGAATCCTTGATCCGCTCGGGACCACCCTTAATCTACAAACTCAAATTCAAATTTACCGATCCGGACGATATCGCCATCTTTTGCCCCACGTGCACGAAGAGCTTCATCAACACCCATTCCACGCAATTGACGAGCAAATTTCATGACCGCTTCATCCCGATCGAAATTGGTCATATTAAAGAGTTTTTCAAGTTTTTCACCAGACAAGACCCAAGCGGCATCGTCATCCCGACTGATGTCAAAGGCTGGCTGGTCTTCATCAAAGCCATAGTAGACTTCTTCTTGGGCCATTTCGTCTTCTGAATACAAGAGGAATTCTGGCGTTTTGTCTAACAATTCTGCTGTTGCTTCTAACAAGTTGTCCAAACCTTGATGCGCCAAACTAGAGATCGGGAAGATCTGTGGCAGTTCATCAAACTCATCGTAATTGGCTGCCAATTTCTTCTTGAACTCTTTCAAGTTTTCTTGGCTCTCTGGCATATCCATCTTATTTGCCACGATAATCTGAGGACGTTCCATCAAACGAAGATTATAGGTTTCAAGCTCTTTATTGATTTGAACATAATCTTCATAAGGGTCGCGTCCTTCGCTCGCTGACATATCAATAACATGCAGGATAACCCGGGTGCGCTCGATGTGACGAAGGAACTGGGTTCCGAGTCCGACCCCTTGGCTAGCTCCTTCAATCAATCCAGGAAGGTCTGCGACAGCAAAAGATTCACCTGACGGTGTCCGAACCATGCCCAAGTTTGGCACGATGGTTGTAAAATGATAAGCCCCAATCTTTGGTTTGGCTGAAGTGATGACACTGAGAAGAGTTGATTTCCCTACTGATGGGAAGCCAACCAAACCAACGTCTGCCAAGACCTTGAGTTCTAATTCGAGTTCGCGTTCCTGACCAGGTTCCCCATTCTCAGAAATCTCTGGGGCTGGATTTTTAGGAGTGGCAAAACGAATGTTTCCACGTCCGCCACGGCCACCGTGGGCGACAATGTACTCTTGTCCATTTTCAACTAGGTCCGTAATGACCTTGCCCGTCTCAGCATCTCGGACGGTCGTTCCTTGAGGAACCCGAACATAGAGATCTTCTGCTCCCCGTCCGTGCATCCCTTTGGTCATTCCTTTTTCCCCATTTTGGGCTTTGAAATGTCGGTTATAACGGAAGTCCATCAAGGTACGCAAGCCTTCGTCTACTACAAAGATGACATTGCCACCACGACCTCCATCACCACCCCAAGGTCCGCCATTAGGGACATATTTTTCGCGACGAAAAGCCACCATGCCATCGCCGCCATTTCCAGCCTTGACCTTAATCTTGGCTGTATCTAAAAACATACTCATAAATAGATGATTTCCTTTATTTCTGCGTGCGTCTTAGTAAGAAAGAGCACCAATTGCGGTTGCAAAGATTGCACCAACCGTTACAATCAACATAATCACAATGACGACCATCGTGATCATTTCAAATGGTGTTTTTTTACGTTTTCCGTTATCTCCAAAAGCCACTTCTAATACCTCGATTACTATAAATTCATTAGCCCTATTTTACCACGAAATAGGGGATTTTTCAAATCGAGTCTACACAAAAAGACCAGACAAAGGTCTGATCTTTTATGAATAGATTTAGGAATCTTTTCTTACACGTAAAATACCAACCGATAGAACTGCTAGGAAGACACCCATGACAAGAACCACCGGTGTCATCTTTTCACCTGTACTTGGAAGAACTTTTTTCTTACCAGGTTTTGGGGCTTCTTCTTTAACAGAAGATGAAGATGATTTCGATGAAGAACTTGATGTGGATGTTGAGTTCGATGTAGAACTGGAACTCGTTGAAGATGATGAACTTGATGAAGAACCAGAACTCGTTGAAGATGATGAACTTGATGAAGAACTAGAACTCGTTGAAGATGATGAGCTTGATGAAGAACTAGAACTTGATGAGGAGGTTGAGCTAGGTGTCGGTGGCGTTTGTTCTTTCTCACCCAATCCTTCGCCAGATCCTGTTTCCAATCGCACTTCACGGGTTAAACTACGCGGTGCTGGGAAATTGGTTGCCTTCCATGTTAATGTATTATGGACAATATCGCCTACTTTCGTTCCAGGTGCCACTTTCGTAGAATATTCAATATACATTGGCCAATTGTAATTATCACCAAATTCAATCGTAAAACCAGTGGTCTTTCCATCTGCATTCTTATTGAAAACAGCTTTTTTAGTAAAGTTATCCAGAACTGGGAGACTTAATATCTGAGCTTCGTTCTTAATCCCACCTTGTACAGGAGCATAACGAACAGCGCGTAAGCTACCTTCAACCAATGTTAAACCATCTCCGAATTGGTCTTTAATGACCATTCCACGAAGCATATCTTGGCGAGCATTTAAGAGAATCCGCCATTTGATAATGGTTGGATCAGACTTATCTTGGTAACCGTATTTCATCTCATAGTCTCCAGCTTCTCCAGCTGTTTTTTCATAATTCAATGAAAAATCTGTATTTCCTAGTTTAAACTGGATTGGAGATGTTTTTGTAACTACTTCTGAATCGACTTTTACATCAAAATGAAGAGCAACTCGTTTGTTGAGTGGATGAGATGCGAAATAATCATTAAAGGTAACGGTCACTGTTTTCTTAGCTGTATCAACGACAGCTTTCCCCACCGTCTGACCATTTGATTGACCTTCCTCAAGAACATTGAATTCCAGTGCTGTGTAGAGGGCTAATTCTTTTGGCAAACTAAGAGTTAAGGTATCACCAGTTTGAATAGTTTGCGAATCTGGAAAGGCTAAATAAATACTTGCTGACAATTTTTCATTTGTCAACACCTTGCTCCCATTTGTTAGCGTGTTACCGTCTTTCGTTAGACGTGCTGTCTGTGTATATGATGAGACTTCTGCAGCATGTATTGTTTTAGTCAAACCAGCTGTGAATAGAATCGTTAGCACTAAGGCAAGTGCCCATACAATTTGACGAACCTGTTTCATATATACCTCCTCTGCTCGCCTATTTGCGAGCCATGTTTTTTACAAGGTTAAAGTCCGATTTCTGCTTGAACAACTGCAGCAATGGTATCTACATAGTAGTCCACTTCTTCATGGGTTGGTGCTTCTGCCATCACTCGAAGGAGGGGTTCAGTTCCACTTGGACGTACCAAAATACGTCCATTTCCTGCCATCTCCGCTTCCATTTTTTCAATGATTTCACGAATAGCAGGTACTTCCATCGCCTTATCTTTCATGCTATTTTCAACCCGGATATTGACGAGTTTTTGTGGATAAATGGTTACTTCAGCAGCCAATTCAGATAATTTCTTGCCGGTTTCTTGCATGATTTTAGTCAATTGAACTCCTGTTAATTGACCATCACCAGTCGTGTTGTAATCCATGATGACGACGTGACCGGATTGTTCACCACCAAGGTTGTAACCAGACTTGCGCATCTCTTCGACCACATAACGATCTCCAACAGCTGTGATTTCTTTTTGAATTCCCTTCGCATCTAATGCCTTGTGGAAGCCGAGATTGGACATGACGGTTGTGACGATCGTATTTTTTTCGAGCAAGCCTTTGCTTGAAAGATAAGAACCGATGATGTACATGATCTTATCCCCGTCAACAATCTCTCCATTTTCATCCACTGCAATCAAGCGATCGCTGTCTCCGTCAAAGGCTAGACCAATCGCTGCGCCTACTTCTTTGACTTTCTCTTGCAAATGCTCTGGGTGAGTAGAACCAACCCCATCATTGATGTTCAAACCATCTGGGTTTTCACCGATGACGGTCAATTGAGCTCCCAGATCTGCAAAGATTTGACGGGCACTAGTAGAGGCTGCACCATTTGCTGTATCTAAGACTACGTGCATGCCCTCGAGTTGGACACCTGTCGATACAAGGAATTCTTGATACTTACGCAAGCCTTCTGGATATTCCATGACCGTTCCTAAACCTTGGGCACTTGGACGTGGAAGGGTATCTTCAGCAGCATCAAGCAAGGCTTCAATTTCAAGTTCGCGATCATCATCCAATTTGAAGCCATCACCACCAAAGAATTTGATGCCATTGTCCAAGGCTGGATTGTGGCTAGCAGAAATCATCACTCCGGCACTGGCTTTTTCCGTACGAACTAGATAAGCAACACCTGGCGTTGCAATCACACCCAACTTGTAGACGCGAATTCCAACAGATAAGAGGCCAGCAATTAAGGCATGCTCTAACATTTCACCAGAAATACGCGTATCACGTCCAACAAATACCAAGGGTGTTTCTTCTTCATGTTGGCTCAACACATAGCCACCGAAACGGCCTAGTTTAAAAGCCAATTCTGGCGTTAATTCTACATTTGCTTCTCCACGGACACCGTCCGTCCCAAAATATTTACCCATTCTTCATTACCTTTTTTACTTTCTAATTACTTGAACTGGAGGAGGTCGACGACGAGCTGCTTGAGCTTGACGTAGACGAGCTACTCTTTGTGGTCACTTGAATCCGTGTTTCACTCGGCTTGACCAAACCTGGTAGAACATTTCCTTGGGCATCTACTGCATTTAAGGAAATAGTTCCGCTATAATTTCCACTAATGATCTCACTGGATGGGAAGACCGCTTGGACATGATCAATGCGACTCAAGGTTTCTTGATCGCTGGTCACTTCTACCTTGGTGGTTTCAAGAGAAATATCCGAAACCGTTATTCCATCCACAATTTGATTGTCCGGGATCGTAGCCCTGACCGCAAACGATTTTTTCGCTTTCTTCCCGATTTTTACAGAAACTTTCTGAGGCTCTACGGTTGCGGTCAAACCAGCCGGAAGATCTTCCACAATCAACGGCACTTCAACGGTACCTTCCTTGGCCTTACGAAGATCCGCTACCACGCGAAACTTCCGAGTTCCCGGCTGCATTTCGCTTGCTAGAGCGACCCGGTTTGAACCCTTTAGAAAGACTGTTACTTCCGATGTTAACCCACTGACAAAGTATGTCTTGTCATTGTACTTGGCATCAATCGGAATATTGGTCAAGGTATTGGTGTAGGTCTCTGAACTTACTTGTCTAGCGCTGCTATTATTTTGAAAATTAAAGGATGACGCATTAATAAACAAGATAAAGGACAATAAGACGGAGGCAAAAACATAAAGAAATTCTTTTTTCGATCTCATTTTGTCACCCTCCCAAATAGACGCTCTTTCCAACTACTCGTTTTATTCTCTTCAGGAACCAAGAAGGATCTCAATTCTGCCTCGAACTCTTCTAAAGTTAAATCGTGTCGGAAGGTTCCATTATAGGTCATAGAGATCCCGCCCGTTTCTTCTGATACCACAAAGGTAAAGGCATCCGAAACTTCAGACAAACCAATGGCTGCGCGGTGACGCGTTCCGAACTCTTTTGAAATTCCGGTATTTTCCGTCAAGGGCAGGTAGGCACAAGAAACGGCAATTTTATCATTGCGGACAATGACCGCTCCATCGTGCAAAGGAGTATTAGGAATGAAGATATTAATCAGCAATTCTCCTGAAATTTCCGCATCTAGTGGAATCCCTGTGGAAATGTATTCCTGAAGGGTTCTGGCCCCTTGAATAGCTACCAAGGCACCAATCTTACGTGGGCTCATATAAGCCACTGCCTTGACATAGGCCTGTACCATTTTCTCTTCCTGACTGACTTCACTCGTCGTAAAAAATTCTGTCGCCCGACCTAAACGCTCTAAGCCAATCCGAATTTCAGGGGAGAAAATCACAACCAGCGCGATAACCCCATAGGTAATCACTTGATTGATCAGCCAAGAAATAGTCGTTAAACCCAAAAAATTGGCTAAAAATTGAGCCAAGAAAAAGATAATAACTCCACGCACCAAAATCATGATCTTGGTCCCGACGATGGCCTTGATCAAAAAATACAGCAACCAAGCCACCAGGGCAATATCGATGATATTGATAATAACACTCCACCAATTTGGGAACAAACTGGTCCAAAATTGTGGATTTGAAAACTGTTGAATATTCATATTCTCATACCTACCACTTCTCTAAAAGACATCATCTTATTATAACACGTTTCAACAGATTTTTCTGTAACCTTCTGATGCTTTTTATGATAAAATATGATTTATGAAGATAAATACAACCTTGGGCCTTCTGGCAGGAAAGCTTTCCGGCTCTATTCTAGAAAAGATGGGGCGGGGATCAACCCTACCAGGTAAAGTAGCCCTCAAATTTGATAAAGATATTCTCAGTCAACTGGCAAAAAACTATGAGATTGTTGTGATTACAGGGACAAATGGAAAAACCCTGACCACTGCGCTAACAGTAGGTATTCTCCAAGAAGCTTTTGGACCTATTTTGACCAATCCAAGTGGGGCCAATATGATCTCTGGGATTACAACGACCTTCTTACGTGCTAAGCATTCGAAAGCAAATCGACCGATTGCGGTACTTGAAATTGACGAGGCCAGCCTCTCTCGGATTTGTGATTATATTAAGCCCAGCCTTTTTGTGGTCACTAATATTTTCCGGGACCAGATGGACCGCTATGGAGAGATCTATACGACCTACCAAATGATTTTGGATGCTATTCACAAGGTCCCAACTGCCACGGTTCTGTTAAATGGAGATAGTCCTCTCTTTAATAGTCAGACCTTATCCAATCCGATCCAATATTATGGATTTGATACTGACAAATCAGAGCCACAACTAGCTCATTACAATACGGAAGGAATCCTCTGTCCGCATTGCCACAACATCCTCCAGTACAAGCTCAATACCTATGCTAATCTTGGGGATTATATCTGTGAGCACTGTGGTTTCCACAGGCCTTCTCTGACTTATGCCGTATCGGATCTCCTCTCATTAACCCAGCGCTCTTCCCAATTCCGGATCCAAGGGCAAGATTACCACATCAATATCGGTGGTCTCTACAACATCTATAATGCCTTAGCAGCTGTTTCCGTTGCTGGATTCTTTGGGGTTCAACCTGAAGTGATTAAGCAAGGATTTGATCGCAGTCGCGCTGTCTTTGGTCGCCAGGAAACCTTTAAGATTGGGGATAAGGAATGTACCCTAGTCCTGATTAAAAATCCGGTTGGTGCGACCCAAGCCATTGAAATGATCAAACTAGCCCCTTATCCCTTTAGCTTGTCGGTTCTCCTCAATGCGAATTATGCAGATGGGATTGATACCAGCTGGATTTGGGATGCCGACTTCGAGCAAATCACTCAGATGGACATTCCAGAGATCAACGCTGGCGGGGTGCGCCACTCTGAGATTGCTCGGCGACTTCGGGTCACTGGCTATCCTGCAGAAAAGATCACAGAAATGGCTGAATTAAAAGAGGTTTTCCAACGCATCCAGCAACAGGAAACCCCTCACGCTTACATTTTAGCTACCTATACAGCCATGCTAGAATTCCGTGAACTTTTGGCCCAAGAACACCTGATTGAAAAGGAGATGCACTAATGACTTATACTTCCCTAGAATCTTCTGATCAGGCACAGTATCCCTACAGCCTGCGTATTGCCCATCTCTATGGCAACTTAATGAATACCTATGGGGACAATGGGAATATCCTCATGCTCAAGTACGTTGCGGAAAAGCTTGGAGCCCATGTCACTGTTGATATCGTCTCTCTCAAAGACCGGTTCGACCCTGATGCCTACGATATCGCCTTTTTCGGCGGCGGGCAAGACTACGAACAGACCATTGTATCCGAGGATCTACCAGATAAAAAAGAAGACCTCGAACGCTTCATTGATGACGATGGTGTAGTCCTTGCTATCTGTGGTGGCTTTCAGCTTCTAGGCCAATACTACATTGAAGCTTCTGGCAAACGCATTGAGGGACTTGGCATTATGGGCCACTATACGCTCAACCAAGTCAACAACCGCTATATCGGTGATATCAAAATCCATAACGAAGAATTTAACGAAACCTATTATGGTTTTGAAAACCACCAAGGTCGGACCTTCTTGGCTGAGGATGAAAAACCGCTGGGTAAGGTCATCTATGGAAATGGGAACAACAAAGAAGATGGGTGCGAAGGGGTTCATTACAAGAACGTCTTTGGCAGCTACTTCCACGGTCCTATCTTGTCCCGAAATGCCAATTTGGCCTATCGACTAGTGAGCACTGCTTTAAAAAATAAATATGGCAAGGACCTTTCCCTACCGGCTTATGAGGAGATTCTAAGCCTAGAGCAGCCGGAAGAGTACGCTGATGTGAAAAGCAAGGCCCCTGCTGAACAATAAGGAGATAATGATGAACAAAAATAATCTACACTACATTGCTTTATTACTTTTAATTTTATTGATTGCTGGTATTTCCCTTGCAAACATGCAATCAGTCACTGTGAATTTCCTCTTGGTCCAATTTAAATTGCCCTTGATCATTCTGATCTTGCTCTGTGTCCTCTTGGGTGCATTTGTCATGACCTTGGTTAATTTTTCAAAGGGCTTCTCCCTAAAAAAAGAACTCAAGAGCACTCAAAAGCAACTGGAGGAAGAAAAGAAAGAAGTTAAAATAGAAGAAAAAAATAACAACTAAAAAAGCACCGATCGGTGCTTTTTTTATGCTGATGTACCTTCTTTTGCTTGTAATTTCTTGGCGACTACTTGTGCTAAGAGTGAAAAGAGGATGACGCCAGCTCCTATCAAGAGAAAAGATTCTACACGGACACTTGGCAACCAGGTCATCAAGCCTTTAGCCACAGGCATAAAGAGAATGGCCAAGGTAAAAATGGTGCTTAAGACCCGGCCCAGATAGTCTCCTTCTACCTTGGTTTGAACCTGGGTAAAAAAGTGGATGTTAAAAATTGTCATAAAGAGCTCACAGACTAGATTTCCAGAAAAGGAAAGAAGAGGCGGAAGGGGCAAGCCCATCATGAAGACTCCTACTCCTGTTAAAATCAATAAGAAAAGTAGCATTTCCATGCTTGATTTAAATTTATTAGCAATCAAGGCTCCGATGATAGAGCCAATAGCGCCCAAGGTTAAGATGGTCGCATATGCTCCTTTGACCCCGTAAAGGCGATTCGAAAAAGGAATCAAAAACTCAAAAGCTGCAAAAAAGAAATTGACGCTGGAAGCCACCAACAAGAGAAAGAAAATCTCTTTCTGATGCCAGATATAGTGCAATCCATCCTTCATATCCGAAAAAATATCTTTTCCCGTAAGCCGTTTCTTTTCCTGAACCTTGGCTTCTTCTTTCGGAAGGAAAGCGACCAGAACAAAGGCGATGAAAAAAGTTAGCGCATCTAGTAAGAGAGTCGCATGGAGACTGGCAAATTGTAAAACAAGGAAAGAGAACACAGGAGAACTAACACCGACCACTTGTAAGGTCAACTCCAAGCGGGCATTATAGGTCACAATCTCATCCTTTTCTACAACTTCTGTGATAATGGCTTTATTAGCCGTACGAGAGAAAGCAAAAGCAATGGCCTGGACAATATTGGCAACAATCAGGCCTGCAATCATCAAGCTATCATTTGTGATAAAAGAAATTCCCAAACAAAGGAGACCACAAACCAAGTCGGTCGTCATCAAAATCTTGCGACGGGAAAAACGGTCTGAGATCACGCCTCCAAATGGATTGACTAGAATGGAGGTGACGAGTTCAGAAATCTGATAAATCCCCAACACTGTCTTTCCTACCGTCCCCATCGAAGCCAGCCAAACACTGTTCCCATAGTCATAGAGCATATTTCCCATTCTATTGATCGCCCCACGAGCAATCAACTGGATAGCATGTCGATTCATAAAAAACCTCCTTCATTTTCTGAAACTATTGTATCAGTTCATGAAAGAGGTTTTCATTTTGTCCCCTATTTGGGAAAATTAATGCTTTACAAATTTATCAAAGGATCCCTACTGTTCTTTTGATTGAAGTTGCTTAGCTACTAGCTGAGCCAAGAGTGAAAAGAGAATAACCCCAGCTCCAATCAAGAGAAATGATTTCATACGGACGCTTGGCAACCAAGTCATCAACCCTTTGGCGATGGGCATAAAGAGAACAGCCAAGGTATAAATTGTGCTCAATACTCTACCTAGATAATCATCTTCCACCTTGGTTTGTACTTGAGTAAAAACGTGGATGTCGAAAATGGTCACAAAAAATTCACAGACCAAATTTCCTGAAAAGGAAAGATAAGGCGGAAGGGGCAAGCCCATTATGAACACTCCTATCCCTGCCATGATCAGTAAAAACAGGAGAATTCTCATACTTGATTTCATTTTATTGGCAACAAGCGCTCCTAGAATAGATCCAATAGCTCCCAGCGTTAAAATAGTCGCATAAGCTCCTTTAACCCCGTATAGACGATTCGAGAAGGGAAGTAAAAACTCAAAAGCTGCAAAAAAGAAATTGACGCTAGAAGCCACCAACAAGAGAAAGAAAATCTCTTTCTGATGCCAGATATAGTCTAACCCATCCTTGATATCAGAAAAAATATCTTTCCCGGTAAACTGTTTCCTCTCTTGCACCTTAGCTTCTTCTTTCGGAAGGAAAGCCACTAGGACAAAAGCAATGAAAAAGGTCAGTGCATCTAATAAGAGGGTCATATGAAGACTGGCAAATTGTAGAACTAGGAAAGAAAAAACAGGTGAACAGACACTAACAACCTGTAAGACTAACTCCAAGTGAGCGTTATAGGTCACAATCTCTTCTTTCTCTACTACCTCGGTAATAATGGCTTTATTGGCAGGTCGAGAAAAACCAAAGGCAATGGCCTGAACAATATTGGCAAAAATAAGAGCCGCAATCATCAAGCTATCATTTGTGATAAAAGAAATCGCCAAACAAAGGAGTCCACAAACCAAGTCGGTCGTCATCAAAATCTTGCGACGAGAAAAACGGTCTGAAATCACTCCTCCAAAAGGATTCACGAGAATCCCTGTCACTAACTCAGAAATCTGATAGATCCCTAATACCGTCTTTCCTATAGTCCCCATCGAGGCCAGCCAGACACTATTCCCATAATCATAGAGCATATTTCCAATTTTGTTAATAGCTCCACGACTAATTAATTGGACCGCATGTCGGTTCATAAAATCTCCTTTATCACTGTCCTATTAGGAACATTCATTTTTTACAAATTTATCAAAGTGTTCTTGATAATAGGCCACCTGCTCTGGCAGTCCCAGCACGTCAAAAATATGCATGGCTTCCTGCATTTGCTGCCGCCCTTCTTCTGTTTGCCCCTTTTGGTACCGAGCAAATCCCTTAAGATAATGAAAAACATTGCGTTCGTAGAGTTTGATGCTCTTCCCGATAATCTTTTCTACATAGGCTTCAAAATAGCTGGCGTTTTCAAAAGAACAGTGTTCTAAACAATGTTGGTAGCAATTCAGAGCAAGAATCAAGACCAGTTTGCGATGGCGACCAATTTCTTTGTAGAAATCTTCACGCTCCATCACTTCTCTCCCAAGCCGTGTGACATAGTCCACATCATAAAAGCTGTAGAGATTGCCAAAGAGGATCAATTCATACATGGTCCACTCTTCCGTTTGAAAGAGGTAATCTGACACCTTGTCCAGATCACGCTGCTGCATCGTGTAGCTAGCATCTCTCTGGCAAATTAGCCCTTGTAGCAGGATCCAGTTCAATTCAAAATAGAGGGGATTGGTGGAATGTTTGGCTTTTTCAAGTTGTTCTCTTTGAAGCTTTTGAAAACCTGCAATATCATTTGAATAGTAAAGTGGAATAATCTGAGCCATTAAGGCGACATGCTCATGGTGTTGAAAATTTCTGGCCTTATCCATAAAATTCTCAATTGTCACATGGATATTGTCCAAAATGTCAAAGAAGCGAGAAGCAGCCAGATCCGACTCCCCCAATTCAAAACGGGATAATTGGGAGGTCGAGCAAGCTTCTCCTGCAGCTTCTTTTAACGAATAATTTTTACTGATTCGAAATTCACGAAAAACTTTTCCAAGATCTTCCATCTATTCCACCTGCTCTGACAGTTCTGCCCACTCTTCCATGACCGCTTCCTGCTGGACAGTTAGTTGATCCAGCTCGCTTTGGAGTTGAATCAAGTCAGCTGCATCGTTGGTGCTATGCATAGTTTCGGTGATGTCTTGGATTTTTTTATCCAGCTCTTCCATCTCTGCTTCCAATTGCTCAATGCGACGAGTGATTTTCCGGAGTTCCTTCTGGTTTTGCTTTTGCAGGTGATAGTCATTGCTGGTGACTTCTTCGGTCGAAGAAACAGGCACAGCTTCTGCTTGTGCTGCAGCAAGGGCCTCTAACTCCGCTTTTTTCTCCAGATAATAATCATAGTCTCCTAGATAAAGAGTTGAGCCTTCTTCCGACAGTTCCAAGACTTGTGTAGCCACCCGATTGATAAAGTAACGGTCGTGACTGACAAAGAGCAGGGTGCCATCAAAATCAATCAAGGCATTTTCCAGCACTTCCTTGCTATCGATATCCAAGTGGTTGGTCGGCTCATCGAGAATCAAGAAGTTGTTATTCTCCATGGACAGCTTGGCTAGAAGCAAGCGCGCCCGCTCTCCACCTGACAGCATGCCGACGATTTTCTTGACATCATCCCCAGAGAAAAGAAAGGCTCCTAGGCGATTGCGGATTTCTACTTCTGGCGTCAGTTTAAAATCATTCCATAGCTCATCCAAGACACTGTTGTGAGGCGTTAGTTTACTTTGGGTCTGATCATAGTAACCCACCTCGACATTGGCCCCAAAACGAGCTTCCCCCTTGATAAAAGGAATCTGCCCGACGATGGACTTGATAAGAGTAGATTTCCCGATCCCATTTGGTCCCACAATGGCGACTGCATTCATCTTGCGGATATCCAAATTAATAGGCTCTGAGAGGATTTGATCGTCATAGCCGACGGCTGCCTCTTCTACAGTCAAGACGACATTGCCCGATGTCTTATCAGAATGGAAGGTCATATGGGCAGACTTGATCCCAGCTTCTGGCTTGTCTAGGCGCTCCATTTTTTCCAACTGCTTGCGCCGAGACTGAGCCCGCTTGGTAGTCGAAGCCCGCACCAAATTGCGATTAACAAAGTCTTCCAGCGCCGCGATTTCTTTTTGTTGCTTCTCGTAGTTCTTGGCTTCGGTCAGCAATTTTTGCTCTTTTTGCTCAACAAAACTGGAGTAATTACCGACATAGCGATCTAAAGAATGCTTGGTCAAGTCCAGTGTAATGGTTGCGACCTTATCTAGGAAATACCGGTCGTGGCTGACAATGAGAAGGGCACCACTATAATTGACCAGATAGTTTTCCAACCAGGCGATGGTCTCAATATCCAAGTGGTTGGTCGGCTCGTCCAGTACCAGGAGATTTGGTTTTTCTAAGAGCATCTTGGCCAGAGCTAGACGGGTATTTTGCCCACCAGACAGCTCTTCAATCTTCATCTGCCACATGGACTCATCGAACTTAAAGCCGTTGAGAATGGCGCGGATATCTGCTTCATAGGTGAAGCCACCAGCCTGACGGAATTCTTCCGAGAGACGGTCATAGTCCTGCATGAGTTTTTCTAAGTCAGCCCCAGTTTTTTCCCCCATCTCAAGTTCCATCTGGCGCAAAGTTTTCTCCGTTTTACGGAGATCGTCAAAGACGTGGAGCATCTCATCGTAGATAGTATTGGACGACTCAAAGCGACTATCCTGGGCTAAATAAGAGAGAGAAAGATCCCGCTTTTTATTGATTTCTCCTGAAGTTGGTTCTTCTTCTCCCACCAAGATTTTTAAGAGGGTAGACTTGCCGGCTCCGTTCTTTCCGACCAGGGCAATCCGGTCCCTTTCATCCACCTGCAGGCTGATATTATCAAAAAGAACCTCCCCTGCAAAAGAGCGTTCAATTTTGTTGGCTTGTAAAATAATCATGTCCCTATTTTACTATCTTTTTACGGATTAAACAAGAAAAGACGAGCCATCAAAAAAATCCTGAGCCCCTTGAGGCTCAGAACTTTTAGAAAGTATTTTAAAACTTATTCTTCCTTATACAATTGTCGAACTGCTTCCACATCTGTATCCTGAATACTGTAGAAGGAACCAGCCGGTTGCATGACCGATTCTCCATCAGTGTGGTCCAGCCCTATCGCATGTCCTAGCTCATGCTCAGCTGTATTGACAATTCGATCATAACTATAGTTATAGACATAATTTAAAAGATAATGGCGATTGAGACGCACTGTGATGTGGGTGAACCGGTTGGTTAAAAGGTTAGTCTGAGAGGCAGTCTCTCCTGCAGCAGAAACCGATGCGTTATCCATTTCCGTCAAGACCACATTAGCCTCTTTTTCATTTGTAACCAATTTGAAGGTAAAGGCGCCTGTTTGGTTCCAAGCCTCAATAGCATCCCGATAAGCTTTTACAAAAGTTTGACTGATATTGGGATCCAGGTAGACCGTGGCCTCCGCTTTTTCCCAGCGAGCACCGCTATGCTCATGATTGTCCGTCTGCGTGGTCTGTGAGCTAGGTGTCATCCCGAAGCGCGATGCAAAACCCTGATCACCAAACAAATTCCCGACTTGATAGACAACCTTTTGGGCAGCTCGTCCAAACCCATCCATACCAGAACTAGGAGAATCTGTGAAATAGATGATCCCCACTAGAACGAGAAAACTGATGGCAATGGTCCAGAAAAATCCCCAAAAAAGACTCCAAGCCATACGAAGGATTCCTCTGAAAAATCGAAAAATGGTTCTCATACATTCTCCTTTCTCTTAAAGAAGGTATGCAATTGTAACACCCCATTCTTAAAAATAACTTAAATAACTACGCTTTCCAGCTTATTGATGAACGGTTACTTTTCCTGTCTGGTAATCCAGGCTAATCCCACTTTGAACATTGGGAACAAAGACATTGAACTCAAGGGTCCCATCACTCGATTTAGCTTCGATCTGAGAACCTAATGGAATCAGATCTTCTGGATGGTTGTAGATCAAGGTCACCCGATAGCGGATCCGCTTGTTCTTATCCAGTGCTTTTCGGACCAGGGTCTCATAATAGTTTTGACCAGTGGAATGAGGATCATTGGCTTGATTGGACCAAGCCGTTTGCACAGCGATGTTTTTGGGATTACTAGTCGAAGCATCAAAACCTTTGAGATTGCCGATCAAGGCGTAGCCCAATAGATGGCCCCGATCCACAGCATGGTCATACTCACCGGATAGATTGTGGACCTGATGCCAACCTGCTGGTTTCCAATCGGTTAGGCCACTACCTGTTGCATCTCGATCTCTGTACTGGCGAGTCGCTTTGGTCATGATGGCATTGGCAACCGTAGGCACAGTCTTTCCATTGACTTCTTTTGTCTTGTTATCCGCATAGGGTTGACTAGCCACACTGGCATCCAGATCTGTTCGATTTCCCTTAACTACAAAGGCTCCAGCACCATTCCATTCCAAGTCATTTCCTAATTGTGAACGAGCAGATTTCGTTAATACAGAGCTAGCTAACTCTTTACTAGGTGTTTCTTGTTGGCTACTAGTCACCACCGAAACAACCTGATCTGTCGCTTCTTTTACCGTCGGTTGATTGAAATAATAGCCCCCAATAGCTAGGGCCGTTGCCACCACAAAACCTGCTAGGGTTTGTTTGGTTCGTTTGCTTACTGTTTGTTTTGCCATACATCTCTCCAAAAAAGAGCAGCGCTAGATGGGTCACTGACTCGATTCGCTGCTCTCCTTTTTACTCAATTTTAGTTAAAAGCTTATTTGCCTGTTAGTTTTCCAATGATCTCTGACCAAGTGTCCGGAGAGAGAATGGACCATGGATTTTTTCCATCTCCAATCACTCCATAACCAATGACCAAACCAACTGCAAAAATGATGATTCCAATCACAGCCAACAGGAGGACAATTCCTAGCTGTTTTCCAACATAGCGAAGATTAGTTTTCATCGTCTTCTTCCTCTACACGTTTCACGTCTGCACCTAGTGCCACTAATTTCTCATGGAATTGATAATAACCACGATCTAAGTGACTTAATTTGCTGACTTTCGTCTCTCCTTCTGCTACCAAGCCCATCAAGACCAAGGTTGCAC
The DNA here is from genome assembly GCF_001069785.1 of Streptococcus parasanguinis. Lineage (GTDB taxonomy): Bacteria > Bacillota > Bacilli > Lactobacillales > Streptococcaceae > Streptococcus > Streptococcus parasanguinis_T. The sequence continues at coordinate 47,885 of NZ_JVSR01000051.1, read as the reverse complement.
TTGCTCGTAAATCTGTCGACATGACCTCTGCACCTTGGAAGCTTTCCCCTCCAACGATACGAGCTGTATCCCGCATAATATCCGAGTGAACGCCCATCCGACGCATTTCTTCCAAATGCTGGAAGCGATTCTCAAAGACCGTTTCAATCATGGTAGACTCACCTTTAGCCATGGCCATCAAGGCTGTGAATTGAGCCTGCATATCGGTTGGGAATCCTGGGTAGGGAAGAGTTTTAACGGTCACTGGACGGAGCTTACTGATATCCGACTGAATCCGAATGCCATTTTCTTCTTCGGTTACCGTTACACCCATCTCCTGCATCTTAGATAGAAGCGGACGGTTGTGTTCCCAAATGGCATCTTCGATCAAGACATCTCCACCAGTCATGGCTGCCCCAATCATAAAGGTTCCGGCCTCGATGCGGTCTTGCACAACATTGTGGTTTGCCCCATGCAAGCTCTCCACACCAACAATGGTCAAGGTCTCAGTTCCTGCCCCCTTAACATTAGCCCCCATTTTATTCAGCAAGAGAGCTAGGTCAACAATTTCAGGTTCTCGAGCTGCATTTTCAATCACAGTGACTCCATCTGCCAAGGTTGCGGCCATCATAATATTTTGTGTCGCACCTACTGATGGGAAGTCCATATAGATGTGTGCACCCTTGAGACGATCTGCTTTTGCTTCAATATAGCCGGCCGTTTGGGTAATTTCAGCCCCCATAGCTTCCAGACCTTTCAGGTGGAGGTCAATCGGACGACTCCCAATCGTACAGCCTCCAGGCATGGAAACTTTGGCATGGCCATTGCGTGCCAAGACAGGACCCAAGACAACGATAGAAGCCCGCATCTTACTCACATATTTATAAGGCGCTTCCTCAGACAATTTCTCTCGTGCATCTACGACAACCGTATTGTCTTCTTCATTGAAGGTTACTTGTGCATTCAACCCACGAACAACATTGTTCATTGTAAAGACATCTGATAAAACAGGTACATTTTTCAAGGTTGTCACGCCCTCGCTTGCTAGAACTGTTGCAGCAAGAAGAGGAAGGACAGCATTTTTTGCTCCTTCGATTTTGACGGTTCCAACCAGTCGATTATGACCACCATTAACGATTATTTTTTCCATACGGGATTGTTCTCCAATTTCTTAAAGTCACGCTTTCTATCATACCATATTTTTTATAAAATGTGGCTAGAATTGGCCAATAAAAATCTGCCGACTCATCTCATAAACACTGATAAAAAATGAGCTGGCTAGATAGCCTATTCCGACGCTGATCATCAAGATCAAAAAACGGATTTTAACCGCATTTTCAGCACTTACTTTTAAAAACTTTTCCCATTGAACCAGGTTCAACAATAGGTAATAGGCAAAAAAGATAAACAATAGATGGCTTGAAAGATTAAAAATCATTTGAATCATACAGCTATTATACCATATTTGGTCCGTACTTTCTTCTTTTGATTCTCTCCCAACAAAAATAAGGTGAGGACAAAACCTCCACCTTATTTTGAATATCTTATAAACGATTTCCGACATTAATCCGGTTAATGGCGCGTTGAAGAGCAATTTTAGCACGACGTTCCATATCAACCGAATGCTGATCTTTGGCTTCTTCAATCGCTTTTTCAGCTCGCAGTTTGGCACGTTCTGCACGACTAATGTCGATATCTCGAGCACGTTCGGCAGAATCGGCAACAATGGTAATGACATTATCAGCTACTTCGATAATCCCACCATTGACTGCAATCCAATCAATATGTTTGTCATCGTCGACACGACGAACCTTTACTTGGTCTACAGCCAAAACCGCAATGGTATTGATATGATGAGGTAAAATCCCTAATTCACCATCAATTGTCTTGACAGATACAAATGCGGCATGATGATCATAAACCAGTCCATCCGGTGTAACGATTTGGACGTTCATTTGACTCATCTTTCACCTCTTCTTAGAATCCCATTTTTTCAGCTTTGGCGATCACATCTTCGATCGATCCAACACCACGGAAGGCATCTTCAGGAAGATGGTCATATTTCCCATCCAAAATTTCTTTAAAGCCACGAACAGTTTCTCCAACTGGTACATAAGAACCAGGTTGACCTGTAAATTGTTCCGCAACGTTGAAGTTTTGTGACAAGAAGAATTGGATCCGGCGAGCACGAGCAACCAAGGTCTTTTCTTCGTCAGACAATTCATCCATCCCCAAGATAGCAATGATATCTTGCAATTCATGGTAACGTTGAAGGACGCGTTTGACTTCAGAAGCTACTGCATAGTGTTCTTCTCCTACGATTTCTGGAGAAAGGGCACGTGAGCTTGATGCCAATGGATCCACCGCAGGGTAGATCCCCAATTGTACCAATTTACGTTCCAAATTGGTGGTTGAATCCAAGTGAGCAAAAGCGGTTGCTGGCGCTGGGTCTGTATAGTCATCGGCTGGCACATAGATGGCTTGGATCGATGTAACAGAACCTTTCTTCGTTGACGTAATCCGTTCTTGCAATTGACCCATTTCAGTTGCCAAAGTAGGTTGGTAACCAACGGCTGATGGCATCCGTCCCAAAAGGGCTGATACTTCAGATCCGGCTTGAGTGAAACGGAAGATATTGTCGATAAACAAGAGAACGTCCTGACCTTCGACATCACGGAAGTATTCCGCAATGGTCAAACCAGTCAAAGCAACACGCATCCGTGCTCCAGGTGGCTCATTCATTTGTCCAAAGACCATGGCTGTTTTTTCAATAACGCCAGATTCTTTCATTTCCCAGTAAAGGTCATTCCCTTCACGTGTCCGTTCCCCAACACCGGTAAATACAGAAATACCACCGTGTTCTTGGGCAATATTATGGATTAATTCTTGAATCAAGACGGTCTTCCCAACTCCGGCACCACCGAAGAGTCCGACCTTCCCACCTTTCAAATAAGGGGCTAAGAGGTCAATAACCTTGATCCCTGTTTCAAGAATTTCTTCTGAAGTAGAGAGCTCGTCAAAGGATGGAGCTTTTTTGTGGATGGAGTCACGAGAAGCATCCTCAGGAAAAGGTTGATCCAAGTCAATGGTATCTCCAAGAACATTGAAGACACGTCCCAAGGTTTCTTTTCCGACAGGAACAGAGATTGGACGACCTGTGTCCAAGACTTCCATTCCACGTGTTAAACCATCAGTTGATTCCATGGCGATGGTCCGTACAACCCCATCACCAAGTTCCAAAGCTACTTCAAGAACGACTTTTGATTTTTGTTGGTCATTTTTATAGACTACAAGCGCATTATTGATCTCAGGAAGTTTATCTCCAACGGAAAAGGCAACGTCTACGACGGGACCTACGACCTGAGAAATTTTGCCTAAACTCATGTCATTCTCCTATTCTAAGTAATTTCTACTGCTCAAAAGTTCTCTTTCGAGCATCTGTTTTTGTATTTAAAATTGTATCCGACAACTATTCAAGGGCGCTAGCACCAGCAACGATTTCGGTAATTTCTTGTGTAATCGCTGCTTGACGAGCACGGTTGTATTGAATCGTTAATTCATCAATGACTTTCTTGGCATTGTCTGTTGCAGTTTGCATGGCCATCATCCCCGCAGCATTTTCAGCTGTTTTAGCATCAATAATGGCACCATAGATCATGCTTTCAGCAAATTGAGGGAGCAATTGATCCAAAATGGCATCTCGACTAGATTCCAATTCTAGATTCAATACATAATCCTCATCTGCTTCATTGGGGTCCAAATCAATAATCGGAAGCATCTGTTCTACCCGCATTTGGCTAGTCAAACTGTTAACGTGATGGTTGTAACAGACGTACAACTCGTCAAACAAGCCTTCCTGATACATTTGGACTGTTTTCGAAATGATCGTACGAACTTCCTTAAAGCTAGGTTGATCAGGCAAACCACGCAATTCATAAACCGGCTGAATCCCACGGGCACGGAAGAAATCCGCCCCGACACTTCCAATACAGATCACTTCAAAGTCATCTCCAGTTGGATGGTATTCTGCCTTCATTTCCATCATGGTTTTAAGGATGGAGGCATTGTAGCCTCCGACCAAACCACGATCGGATGTAATCACGATATAAGCTGTCTTTTTTACCGGCCGACTCACCAACATGGGATGGGACTTAGCATTTTCTGTTTCATGTCCATGGAGCAAGTCTGTTAGTAACTTACGTACCTTAGCGGCATAAACCTGAAAATCCTTGGCTGCTTGCTCAGATTTTCCGAGTTTAGCAGCAGACACCATCTGCATGGCATTGGTAATTTGACTGGTATTTTTAGTGGATGCAATTTTATTTTTTATATCATTTAATGAAACTGCCATCTTCCACTCCTATTTCTATTTGAAATTTGACTGGTTGACAAATTCTGTAAGGGCTGCATCCAGTTCTTCTTCTGCTGGAAGATCATGTGTTGAACGAATCGTCTCAAAGATTTGATCATAATGTGCTTCAAAGTAATCAAACAACTCTTCTTGGAAACGAAGAATGTCGTCTACTGGAACACTATCTAAGAAACCATGAGTCAAGGCGTACAAGATCACGACTTGTTTTTCAACTGTCAATGGTTCATGAACGGGTTGTTTCAAGACTTCAACTGTTCGGCGACCACGGTTCAATTTCGCTTGAGTCGCAGCATCCAAGTCGCTACCAAATTTCGTGAAGGCTTCCAATTCACGGTATGAAGCGAGGTCGATACGAAGAGTACCCGCAACTTTCTTCATAGCCTTGATTTGGGCAGCTCCCCCTACACGGGATACAGAAGAACCTGCATCAATGGCCGGACGAATACCAGCATTGAACAAACTATCTTGCAAGAAGATTTGTCCATCTGTGATCGAAATCACGTTGGTTGCGATATAAGCAGAAATATCTCCTGCTTGGGTTTCAATGATTGGAAGAGCTGTAATAGAGCCACCACCCAATTCATCTGAAACTTTAGCTGAACGTTCCAACAAACGGCTGTGGAGATAGAAGACATCCCCTGGGAAGGCTTCACGTCCTGGTGGACGACGAAGAAGAAGGGACAATTCACGGTAGGCTACGGCTTGTTTTGACAAATCATCATAGACGATCAAAACGTGTTTACCGTTATACATGAACTCTTCTGCCATGGCAACCCCGGCATAAGGTGCCAAGTAGAGCAATGGAGACGGTTGGGAAGCCGAAGCGGTTACCACAATCGTATAATCCATGGCTCCGTATTTACGAAGAGTTTCTACTTGCGTACGAACTGTTGATTCTTTTTGACCAATCGCCACATAGATACAGATCATGTCTTGACCCTTTTGGTTCAAGATGGTATCGATGGCAATCGAAGTTTTCCCTGTTTGACGGTCCCCGATAATCAATTCCCGTTGGCCACGTCCGATTGGAACGAGGGCATCAATGGCTTTCAAACCAGTTTGTAGGGGTTCTGAGACAGATTTCCGTTGCATAACACCAGGAGCTGGTGTTTCGACTGGACGGAATTTATCTGTCACAATCTCACCCAAACCATCTACTGGTTGGCCAAGTGGGTTGACAACCCGACCAATCAAGGCATCCCCTGCAGGGACTTCCATGATTTTACCTGTACGACGGACAGAGTCTCCTTCACGAATATCCGTGAAATCACCCAAGATGATGATACCGACATCCGTTGTCTCTAAGTTTTGGGCCATCCCGTATGAGCCATTTTCAAAGATCAACAACTCACCACTCATGGCATTTTCAAGACCATGAGCACGGGCAATCCCGTCACCAATGTAGGTTACAACACCTGTCTCAGTGACGTCAAAGTTTGGCTTGAAATTTTCAATTTGTTGCTTAATTAAAGCGCTGATTTCTTGTGCGTTAATCGCCAAAATTCACACCACTTTCTATTTCAATTTAGATTTTATAACTTGCAATTGGTGTTTGAGACTGGTATCCAACGTTTTATGATTGGCTGTCACGACAAAGCCACCAATTAAATCTGGATCGATCTTTTGTTGGATCGAGCGAACTTGAATCCCAAATTTTCTTTCGATAATGGGGATTAGCTTTTGCTCTTGAACAGGATCCAAACCAGCAACCGTCGTAACAGTGACGACAAAAGCGTTGCTCAACAGTTGAATCTGATCCAAACAAATCGTTACAATGTCATAAAATAAGGCTTCACGATGATTGAGAATAACCACTTCAATCAAATGGTCGAGTAATTGTGAATCCGAGGGTTGAAAAAGTCTGAGACTTTTTGCTTTCTCTTCATCCTCTACACCGATATGAGCTAAGAAGTTAGCAAGTCCAGTCTCTTCAAAAATACCCTTGATTTGAGTCAATTTTTCAAAGACTAGGTCTTGTTCTCCTTTTTCAAAGACCAATTGAACAAAAGGCTGGGTATATTTCTCAATCACCATCAGTTGCTTTTTGTCCATTAGGCTTCTCCTAATTCATCAAGATAGCGATCGATCAGTTGGCGTTGACCTTCAGCATCCAGCTGTTGGCTCAACAATTTGCTGGCAAGATTGACAGTGAGATCTGCCACATCACCTTTGATACTGTTCAATGCTTCTTCTTTGTTATGCGCAATTTCTTGTTGCGCTTTTTCTTTCAAACGTACTGCTTCTTGAGTGGCTTCTGAAAGGATCTGAGATTTATTCTTTTCTGCAGTTTCCTTTGCATTTTCGACGATAGACGCAGCTTCTTTGCGGCTACCTGCCAACTCTTCTTCACGTTTACTTGCTAGTTCCTCAGCTTTTTGACGAGCTGATTCTGCTCCATCAATATCATCTGTAATCTTTTTGGCACGCGCTTCTAAAATTCCATTGATATTGTTCCATGCAAATTTCTTTATTAAAAAGATTAATAATAGGAAGGAACCAGCAATGAGAATAAAGTTACCAATAATTTCACTCATTGATACATGCATTCTTCTACTCCTCCTCTACTTACTCTTCGCCATTAATTTTCTTACCAATATAGATTGATGACAACATGGTAAACACATAGGCTTGGATACATGAAATAAAAATTGAAAATGCAGTCCATGCCATGCTACCAATAAAGGCAAATGGATACCAATAGAAAGCTTGGTGTGATAAGTTCACGAGCAAGCTTGCTAATACCTCACCCGCAAAGATATTTCCGAAGATCCGAAGTGCCAAGGAGGCAAAGTTCGTTAATTCTTCCAAAATATTCATGGGGGTCATAAATCCAGGTGTCACAAAAGCCTTTAAATATTCCTTCACACCACGTCGGCGAATTCCTTCTACATGGGCGATTAAGGTGATCAAAAATGAAAAGGCAAAGTCATAACCCAGGTTAGCGGTTGGTGATGTCCACAAATTGTAACCATTGGTCGTTTCGATTTTAGCCATCAATCCAATGTTATTGGCCACTAAAAGAAATAGGAAAAGAACAAACAAGAACAAGGAATAGTCCTTTATATAATGTTCCCCAATATTTCCTTTGGTGAAGCCTACGACAAAGTCATATGCGTATTCCAGCACATTTTGTTTGCCCTTTGGTCGGATCGTCATTTTACGGCTGGCCCAATAAATAAAGCCAAAAACCACCAAAACAGCAATCAAGGTCATAGCAAGTAGGGTCAAATTAAAAGTTACAGGTCCAAGAGTTATCGTTGGAGTGATACTTTCTTCCAAGTTTTGACACCTCCTTTTCTAAAATAGAAGTGCTTATTTGATAATGAAGGCCATAACCAAGGTTACGAAGAAAGTACCTTCGACAAAGGCAACACCAAGAATCAAGAGGCTACGCAATTGACCAATAATTTCTGGTTGACGAGACGCAGATTTCAATAGGCTGCTCATCATCAAACCTTCTGCCAGTGATACACCAAAGCAGGCTAAACAAAGACCTAAAAATGTTAAATTCATGATGAATTCTCCTTTTATAAATTTTACCTCCTTAGTTTACTCCTAAAAGATATAATAGTCAAATATTTCCTATAAAAGTAAGCGTTTTAATGAAATTACGTTATTTTTTTAATATGATAATTTTTCCTATCTACGACTGATTTCTTTTAATTTTTAGACGCTTTGTCCACCTCTATTCATTTTTCTTCTAAAAAACTCTCACCTGCTCAGCAGATGAGAGAATTCGATTATTTAAAGATAGACGTTTTGAAACTGTCTGTTTGTTGAAGTAGTTTCTTAAAGAGTTTTTCTTTCAGTGAAACCGTATTGTCAAATTTGACAACACCATTCTTCAAGCTGGCTTGATCTTTTTCAACAGCAGTTGCAAAGGCTTGTTTTAAGTCATCATAAGTGCTATAAGTAGTCCCATCAACTTCAATAGCCTGAAGTCCATTTTTAGCACTGGTCACCACTTCGTTGAAGTATGCTTTCTTCCAGTCTTCAAGGGTACTGAATGTTCCATCAGAAATCTTTTGAATGATGTAATCATCCCCTAAAGTCGCATGACCTGCTTGTTTGGATTCTTGTTTATACTTGTTTGAAGCATAGCCTAAGAAGCCTTTTTCATAACCATAGTAGCCCCAGAGTCTAAAGGTATTGTGTTTGAAGGACATGGCTCCAGGAGCCCCTTCACTGGTGTTTCCACCATAGATCCCTGTCATCATCGGCACCGTCACATAGGCTGAGCCAAAGTCTGATGGATTATAGACACCATTTCCAGGACCACGATTGGTCATGAAGTTGTTGGTGATGAGATCATCTACTGAATGTAAGGTGATGGCTTTTTCCTCATCACTCAAAGGACGCACCTTATCAAATTGATTTTTGGTATTAGCCCCTCGGTATTGCTTATCAACCTTCTTGAACCAAGCATTGTTTAATGCTTGACTGCCTTTATTGAGGACAGCCTCTCCTTCCAGGTAATCCAGAAGCATGAGGGTGTCGTTATAGCCTTTCATGTACTGATCAATCTCCTCGCGTGAAGTGAGATCATTTGGATTGGTATTGTACCATTGGTTTCCATCATTTGGACGTTCATAGGCCATGTTGAGACCCAAGGCCTTGTATTCCCCATTTGGATTGGATACTGATGGTGTTTGGAGCATGCCTTGGGCAAAGGCTTCGATATCGGTTCCTTCGCGATGTCTCCAACCACCTAAGTAAACCATGCGGTCATTGACGTGCGTTGTTTCGTGCGTGAAGGCAGAGACTCCAAAGTCACTGATCATATCGGTCACCATGAAGAAGACAGAGTCGTCTTTATATGGATTTCCGTAAATTCGCGCCACTGCTCCCATCCGCCAATCTGTCGCATGGTAACGATCGGTTGGGCCATACAATTCACGGATTGGAGCGACATCCTTGCCACTGTTGGTATGTCCATAGCGATCTGTACTAATACCCTTGTAGTTTTGGTTATCAAGGACAGGGGTCGGAACCATGTTATTGCTCTTCAAGAGTTGATTGCGAACCTTATCTGTTGCTAGACGTGACCAGAAATCTAGGTAATTTTGTTGCCCTTTAGCGACCTTATCAATTTCGGCTTTGAAGGCAGTTCGTTCTGCCTCAGTGTTTTTACCGTATTTCTCGAAGGAACTATAGGCCAAGGTATTGTATGTTGAAATCAAGAACATGTGCGCATCTTTAAGATTCAAGAGTGGCAAGATCATTTTACCGTGAATATCATTGTTTAAGCCCTCATAGGCTCTATGCTTAGCAGATGCGAAAGCTGGATTGGTCGTCTCAGGCTCCACAATATAGACATTGTCTTTGGTTGCTTTGATGAACCAATCATTTAAGTCTCTATCACTTGTAAAGAGCTCCATATTGTATTTCAGGAAGTCATTTAAGTTACCAGAAAGAGTCGATTTAGCCACAACTTCACGGAAGGCATCGTGGGTACGAGTCCCTTTGATGTAGTCTTCTTTTGAACCAATTTCAATCAAACGGTCTAAGACATCAACATTCTTCCCATAGAAGTCTGGCTTGAACAACATGAGCTGCTTAAGATTGACATCATCAAACTTCACTCCATAATAGCGGTTGAGGTAAGAGAGACCCAAAAGAACAGCGGCCTTGTTGTCATCAAGTTTCTTGATAAGGGCCCGTTTGGCAGACTCATCTATATTTAATTGATGGTCTTGGTTTTCAACCAGTTGTTTCACAAAGTGAGTCAGATTGTCCTTGACTGCTTGGAAACTTTCTTCAAGGTAAAGGTTCTTAATGGCATTGACTTTGTTAGGTCCTGTTCGACCTAAGTGAGTGTAGATTGGATCTGATTGTAATTCGACAGGGCTTAATTTTTCAACGATCGCACCAATGAGATCGCTCCGGTCTTTGTCCACCATATTTGGCGTATAGACCACTTCACCGAGCTCCGATACACTGTACTCTTTGATTTGTTTAACTTTAGAGTCTTTCGGCGTCATGCTAAAGATATCTTTTGTCTTATCGGCATAATGGATCAGGATGTGATCCGCATCCGCTAGTTCCGTGACAAAATCATTGCCCTTCATAGCGGTCACAGACAAGACTTCCTTGGTCAAGAGAGGACTCGTTGCAGCCAATTTATTCCCTTGGTCGACAATCCATTCTTTGTTGTAGAATGGTTGCAATTTAGCAATATTGCGGTAAGCTAACTCACGAGTCGCATCGTAAGCAGTGATGGCCTTGTATTGATCGTCTTTGCTAACAAGGTGATTGAGCGTATCTTCAATCGGTTTGCTGCTGGTAAATTTATCAGCAGTGATTCCCATTGCTTCGATCTTCTGTTCAGCTTCTGCCAGCGAGATGCTAGGGATTTTACGGGAGTTGTTAAAGGTTTTCTTCCCTTCACTCACGCCTTCCACACTGTAATTGCGCTTGGTTCTTGAATAGGTGAAATAATCATCCGCGTCAATATCCGAGTGTCCGAAGACCATTTCACCAGTTTTGACTTTCATCATGGTGATGTTATCTTCAATAGCCCCCAAGGCCCAGTTGGTCCCGAGTAATCCACCAGACTGAACAGCTTCTTTGAGTTCAATCGAACCTTTAGCAACTGAATTTCTGAGAACCCCTTCTTTACCTACTGTGTGGTTATTTCCACCATTTTGAGAGGAATAAACGAGACCTGCAGCTTTGGCTTTGTTCCCAGTGATTTCAGCATCAACGTAAGCTTTTTCAACGACACCTTTCCAGTTCTCACCAACAACACCCGCTAGATAGCCACCTTTGTTGCCAGCAGCATGCAGTTTCCCGATAAAGGCAACATTGCTGACCTTCCCGCTACCATCAATTTTATTGACAATTCCTGCTACGTCATTGTTCCCGACAACACTTCCTATTACTTTAACGTTCTCAACAGTTGCATTGTTTTTGATGACACCTGCGATTGGTGCTACTCGATCTGTCCCAGGTAGGTCAATATTGACATTTTCAAGCAAGAGATTCTTAACCGAGCCACCTTCGATGTTCCCAAATAATGGTCTTGTAATGTTATGGATGGCAAATGTATTTCCATCCGTACTTTCCAAAATTCCCTTGAAGGCATTGGTTACATAGGATTTTCCTGCTGGCTGGACATTAGTCGCATTCATATTGCTACCCAGTTTAAAGGTGCCAGTCGGATTGGCTTGCATAGCTTTTACAAGTTCGTTGAAATTGTAGTAGACATCACCTTCATGTGCTTTGGGTTTCGCAATATAGTGGACATAGTCCTCACTGAACTGGTTGTCCGCAGTCCGTTGGATCAGATCTGGAGCTTTGGCTGTTACTTTGTAGAGGGTCGCTCCATCTACCGTCACTTCTTCGATTTTATCAACGGCCAGTTTTGTGACCTTATTATCATGGGTGGTAACCTTTAAGTAATAAGGTTTCACATCTGAAGGCGTTTCTGACAAGAGGCTACGATCAGTCTCAAGGCCTTGGTCATCCACACTGATTAAGCTTGTTTCCTTAATATTTTTGACTTCGACTTTTTTAAGGTCGATTCTCAGTGGTTCTTCCTTAAGAACTTCTTCTTCGTCCCCATTTCCACGGTCATACACCATGGTCGTTGCGAGCGTATAATCCTTGTAGTAGTCCAAGTCCGCTAAAGCAGCTGCCAAGTCCGTCTCTGAAAGGGCAAAAGTTTTCACCACTTGATCACCCTTCTTCAATACAGCCTGGATGGACTTGATGGTCACACCGTCTGGTTTGTCCAAACGATAAGTAGCTTTAGCACTGCGCTTCAATTCTTCCTTATCGACCTGGGTCAAGGTCAAGGTTGGCTTGTCAAGTTCTTTGGCCCCTTGTTGAATGATCTGATCTTGCGCCTGTTCAACTACTTCTTCAGAAATCGTAGGAGCATCCGCCGTTTTACCCCCCTTGATGGTCTTGTAAACCTTGGTGATTTTCTTCTTCCCATTTTTACCGGCTTGAGAAACCCTTTCTGATCCTTTTAGCAAGGTGGCATCTTGTTCGGTTACCGTCTTAAATGGAATTTCCTCATACGAAACATCCTCTGTTTGGCCTTCAATCGCCTTAGTCCCACGACTAATTTTTTCTGTCACAGGAGCTTTTACCGTTTCAGTTGTCGTGCTCACGGGCTCGCCAATCTTCTCACCATTGACCGTCTTATAAACACGACGAATCTCCTGGCTACCTGCCTCTCCTTTTTGAAGGATCCTTTCTTCATCAGTATAGCGGTCCGTATCTGGTACATATTCAGTTTCATACGGAAGGAGCACCGTTTCTGTTTCTGTAACTGTTCCTTCCGTTATTTGGTAAACTGGGTTCTCAGGCTGAATTGGAGGTTCTCCCACATGGCCTTCTTCTTGCGTTCCCTTAGCTTCCACCACACCTGTATAGGCTGGAGTCTCCGGTTGAATAGGAGCTTCTCCGACATGGCCTTCTTCCTGAGTTCCCTTAGCTTCTACTAGGCCTGTATAGGCTGGGTTCTCCGGTTGAATAGGAGCTTCACCCACATGGCCTTCTTCCTGTGTTCCCTTAGCTTCTACTAGGCCTGTATAGGCTGGGTTCTCCGGTTGAATAGGAGCTTCGCCGACATGGCCTTCTTCCTGCGTCCCCTTAGCCGTTACAACTGGAGAAGGGCTGGGTTGAGGGGTTGGTTGGGCATCTTCTTTTGTCCCAACAGCAAGAATTTGTGAAACTGGTTCTTTGGTGACTTTGCTTTCAACTACTCTGCGAACTTCCTGTCCCTCTACCACACTGACTTCCGTCAATATGGTCCGCTCCCCATTTTGGCCAGCTGTCAGCACCTTGGTTTGCCCTTTGGCTAATGTAGGATCAGCTTGGTTGACGGTTTCAAATGGCACAGGCTCAGTAGAGACCTCAAGACTTGGTTTTTCAACTTGAGGAAAGGCTGGAGCGACTTCTGGGGTCACACGCGCTTGTGGTTCCACTTGTGGAATCCCTGTGCTTGTTTTGATCGTCCCTTCTACAGAAGATTTCGTTTCCTGCATAGCTTTTGGCTCTTGTAAGCTCGTCTTTTGGATTAACGGATAGCGCAGATAGCCAACATAGTCATAGCCGTCAATTTGAATCACTCCATTTGCAAGATCTTTGCTCGATACGATCGCAAGATCCTGGTTATAAGCGCGCAAGACTTGATTTTGTAGGGCTACGACTTCAACTGGAAGTAGAAGACTTTGCCCCATAGCTCCAATCAAAAGGACACCCATAACCTTCTTCCGGTGCTTTTTAGAGAGTAAGAGGACCGCAAAGGAAGCTGTGGCTAGACTTAGGCCAAATAGGGCGACTTCCTGACTTCCTGTTTGAGGAAGAACCGACTGAGTTGCTTCCTTCTTCTTATAGACGAGATAGAAAGTATCTTCATTTTGATATGCTTCAGGGATTGCATGAATCACCTGTGCCTTTTCTTCAGCAGTCAGCTCTTCTTCTGTCACATAACCTAAGTGCACATGAGCAGGTAGGGTCACCTGATCTGCTTGAACAGGACGAGCTCCTAACAGGCTTCCTCCTAATAAAAAGGCTCCAATGGCAACCGGACCAACACCGACAGATAATTTTCGAATCGAATATTTGGTCATTTTTTCAAACGTTTGTTTCGCTTTTTTCATCCTAAAATTCCTATATAGTAATATTTAACCCTCGAGCAGGGATCTGATTGTTTCTAGAGAGGCTGAGACCCTTTCCAGAAATAAGAACCTTCCCGAGATTTTTTACCTTCACCTATCTTATCTTTTTTCTTCTATTTTAGCAAGCACAAAAACTCAAAAAAATAAACCGTTTTCTTTATTGGAAGAAAGCAAACCAAAAAACGCCTCGAAAGGCGTTTGTATCATAGATCTATTTATAAGGATTGGTACAAATCATCGTATCGTTGACTAGCCGTATCCCATGAGAAGTCACGCGTCATAGCTTGCTCTTGGAGACCATACCAAGCCTGTTTGTTATTGTAGTAGACAGCCAAGGCTTCATCAACTGCCCAGTTAAACCAATAGCCAGACAAATTATTGAAGCTAAAGCCTGTTCCACTTCCATCAACAACATTAAACGGTTGAACCGTATCACGAAGTCCGCCGACTTCATGTACTAAAGGAAGGGTTCCATAGCGCATGGCCATCATTTGAGAAAGGCCACATGGTTCAAAGCGGCTTGGCATCAAGAAGACATCCGACGCGGCATAGATTTCTTGGGCCAATTGAACATCAAAGGTGATGTTGGCTGAAAGTTTGTCTGGGTAGGCTTGACCAAACCAAGCAAAGGCATTTTCAAATCCAGGATCTCCTGTACCGAGCAAGACAATCTGAATATCCTTTTGCAAGAGTTGATGCAACTCTTCTACCACCACATCAAAACCTTTTTGACGTGTCAAACGAGAGACGATTCCAAACAAAGGTACATCATCGCGAACAGGCAGACCGACACGTTCTTGAAGAGCACGTTTGCTAGCTGCTTTACCTGAAAGATCTGAGAGACTGAAGTGATACGTCAAGAGTGGATCCGTTTCAGGATTATACAGATCCGCATCAATCCCGTTTACAATTCCGGTCACCTTGCCAGACTCCATCCGAAGGATCTGATCCAAACCACAACCATATTCAGCAGTCATAATCTCATGCGCATAGCTTGGAGAAACAGTTGTCACACGGTCAGCATATAGAATGCCGGCTTTCATCCAGTTCAGGCAATCATTCCACCGAAGCGTTCCATCTGCATAGCGCTCAAATCCAACTCCGAAAAGATCCCACAACATTCCTGGGTCAAACTGACCTTGAAATTCCAAATTATGGATGGTCAATACTGTTTTAATTCCATGATAAGCTTGAATCCAACGGTATTTTTCCTTCAGCAAGAAAGGAATCATAGCCGTATGATAATCATGGGCATGAAGAACATCTGGAATGAAGTCAACCCGTTCCATCGTTTCTAAAGCCGCGAGCTGGAAGAAGGCAAAACGTTCCCCATCATCGAAGTCACCATAGACATGACCTCTAAAGAAATAGTGTTGGTTATCAATAAAGTAAAAGGTGACTCCATCACGTACAATCCGTTTCACACCAACATATTGACTTCTCCAGCCAACCTTGGTCTCAAAATGCAAAACATCTTCGATTTGATCTCCAAACTTGGCCTCTACCATATCATAGTAAGGGAGGATCACGCGCACGTCATGACCACTTTTCGCTAAGGATTTAGGAAGAGCGCCAATAACGTCTCCCAATCCACCTGTTTTAGAAAATGGTGCACCTTCAGCTGCAACAAATAATAGTTTCATTAGACAATATCCTCTGTAACAATCGTTCCTTTTTTAACCACGACAGGTGCTTCTTCTGTCCCACGAATCGTCACACCAGCAGCCACTTCGACACCCTTATCCAGGATAGCATGTTCAACGATTGCATTTTCACGAACCACCACACCAGGGAAGAGAAGACTACTGCGGACTTCTGAACCTTCATGGAGATATACCCGACGAGAAACAACAGAGCGTTCAACGGTTCCTTCTACAATACTACCCGAAGCAAATTGAGAGGTTTTAATATTTGAAGTCTTGGAATAATAAGTTGGTTCTTCATTCTTCACTTTCGTATACACCTTTTGATTTGGTGAAAAGAGCTTCATGAATTTTTGATTTTCCAACATATCCAAGTTTGCATGGTAGTAGGATTCCACTGAATGAATATTGGCAAGGTAGCCTGTATATTCAAAGGCAAAAGCATTGTATTCCACTGCCAAATCACGCAAGATATAGCGCAATTTTTGTGGGTATTCTTTCTTGGCTTCTTCTTCAATTTTTTCAATCAACCAAGGAGTGTCCACAATAAAGACATCTGTTGACATGTTGTAGACTTCGTCAGGATCCTTGCCATCAAAAAGTCTTTGCTCTGTAACATGGTCTGTTTCATCAATTTTCAAGACAGCATTGACTTCAGAGATATTTTGAAGATGCAACTTTTTGTAAACAACTGTAATCGGACGGTCAACGCTATTATGCAAGTGGAAAACTTGATTGAGGTCAATATTCATCAAAACATCACAGTTTAAAGCAACTGTTTGGTTGGAACCAGACCGTTTCAAATAGGTCAATAATTGTTGGTAGTATTCTGGCCCTACCGTTGTATTTTCAACTGGAGTATTATAGATTCCGAGGTAATAGTGGCTCAATAAAGTAGACAAGCCCCACTCACGACCTGAACGAATATGGTCAAAGACCGAACTAATATTTTCTTGTTGGAAAATCCCAAAAACACTACGAATACCAGCATTCGCAAGACTAGACAACGGGAAGTCAATCAAGCGGTATTTCCCATCAAACGGTAGGGAGGCTACCGGACGATGGCTGGTCAAAGTGGACATATCATGATACCCAACTGTATTTCCTAAAATGGCTGAATATTTATCAATCTTCATCTGTTGCTACCCCCACTTTTTCATTGTAACCGACAACTTGTACTTCCTCTGTTCCATCAATCACGACACCTTCTGCAATGATTGCACCTTCTCCGATAATCGCGCGTTTCACGACAGCTCCTTTACCGATAATGGCATTGCTCATCACGACAGCATCTTCAACAACTGCTCCTTCACGAACTTGAGCTTCTGTTGATAAGATGGAGTGTTTGACTGTACCGTCTACCGAACAACCGTCGACGACAAGAGAATCTTCGATGTGACCATGTTCTCCAAAGAAGTTTGGTGGTGAAATAAGGTTGCGTGAATAGATTTTCCAGTGACGATCGCGACTATCCAAGGCATTATTTGGATCGATATATTCCATATTGGCTTCCCAAAGAGACTCAATCGTACCAACGTCTTTCCAATAACCATTGAATTCATAAGCATAAACACTTTCGCCTGATTCTAGATACGTTGGAATGACATTTTTACCGAAGTCTGACATATCGATATCACTCTTTTCAGCAGCAACCAACATATTGCGCAGACGAGCCCAGTCAAAGATGTAAATCCCCATTGAAGCCTTAGTTGATTTTGGTTCAGCTGGTTTTTCTTCAAATTCGACAATCCGATTATTGGCATCTGTATTCATGATTCCAAAACGGCTTGCTTCCTTCAAAGGTACATCTAGGACGGCAACGGTCAAACTTGCGTTATTATCCTTGTGCGCTTGAAGCATGTCATCGTAATCCATCTTGTAAATGTGGTCCCCAGATAGAATCAAGACATATTCCGGATTGATGCTATCGATATAGTCGATGTTTTGAAGAATAGCATGGCTAGTTCCTTCAAACCAACGATTTCCTTCACTAGCTGAATAAGGTTGGAGAATAGACACACCCGTATTGATTCCATCTAAACCCCAGCTGGAACCATTCCCAATATGGCTGTTAAGGGCAAGTGGTTGATACTGTGTAATCACACCAACATTGTGAATTCCTGAGTTGGCACAGTTTGAGAGAGCAAAATCGATAATCCGATAGCGCCCACCAAATTGAACCGCAGGTTTCGCGATGTTTTTGGTTAATTTTCCAAGACGTGTTCCTTGCCCACCGGCAAGAATTAAAGCGAGCATTTCATTCTTCATTGACTACTTCCTCTTTTTAAAGCTTGGACTCCCTTAGAGTCAACCGATCATCATTTTTTATCTGATGTTTTAGATTTCGTTTTGCGAACCTTCCGTTTCACCTTCCAAATGCTAGCTCCTAAAGCCGGCAAAGTAAAGGTCAAAGTTTGTTCATAATCCTTCCACAGTCCATCTTGAGACTGAACTGTCGGATTGTGCTCTTTCCAGACACCTCCCCATTCTTCTAATTCTGTATTCCAAATTTCTTCATAGACCGCTGATATAGGCACACCAATCGTAAAGTCCTTGCGTTCTACTGGTGCCATATTAAAGACGCACACCAAAAGATCACCCTTACGATTTTTCCGGATCATAGACAAGACGCTCTGATCCCGGTTATCTGCATCAATAATCTCTAAGCCATCAAAGCTATCATCAATCTCCCACAATTCCTTGTGTTCTTTGTAGAAATGATTGAGCTGAGAAGTGAAACGACGCATCTTAGCATTCATTTCATCCTCTAGATTGCCCCATTCCAATTGCTCTTCTGACTTCCATTCCAAAAATTGACCAAATTCTGAACCCATAAAGAGTAATTTCTTACCTGGATGGCAAATCTGATAGGTCAAGAGGTTACGGAGTCCAGCAAATTGATTGTAACGATCTCCCCACATCTTATGCATCAAACTCTTCTTACCATGCACCACTTCATCATGTGAAAATGGTAGTAAGAAGTTTTCAGAAAATGCATACATGAAACTAAAGGTTACCAGGTTTAAGTCAAATTTCCGGTAGATGGGATCTTCTTCGTAGAATCGAAGGATATCATTCATCCACCCCATATTCCATTTATAGTCAAAGCCAAGTCCACCTTCTTCTTCAGGACCCGTGATCTTTTGACCAGCAGAACTTTCTTCTGCAATCATCATGACATCTGGGTGTTCGTTCTTGATAATCGCATTCAAACGTCTAAGGAAATGAACGCCTTCGTAGTTGAGGTTTCCACCATCAATATTTGGTGTCCATGGACCACTATCGTAGTCAAGATAGAGCATATTGCTCACAGCATCGACCCGAATCCCATCTAAATGATAGGTATCAATCCAAAACTTCAAACTAGAAATCAAGAATGACTGGACTTGATTCTTCCCTAAATCGAAGTTCAAGGCTCCCCATCCGTAGTTATGGGCACGATGTTCATCCTGGTATTCAAAGGTTGGTGTTCCATCATAATAAGCCAAGGCATCATCATTGATAATGAAATGTCCTGGTACCCAATCCACGATCACTCCGATATTGTTGAGGTGGCATTCTTCCACGAAGTCTTGAAACTCTTCTGGGCTACCATAAGTCTGCTCGAGTGCAAAATACCCCATGAGCTGATAGCCCCAACTCAAGCCCAATGGATGGGCCATCACTGGCATAAATTCCACGTGGGTGTAGTTCATCTCTACCAGATACGGAATGAGTTCATCTTTTAGTTGTTTGAAGGTGTAGGAACTGTGATCCTCATTTCGTTTCCAAGATCCTGCATGAACCTCGTAAATATTAACAGGTCGTTCCTTAAAACCAAGTTTTTTACGGCGTGCTCTCCAGAGACCATCTTTCCAGTTTTTCTCTGGAATGGTCTTAATAATAGATCCTGTATTGGGTCTCTTTTCCATCCATAACGCTAGAGGATCGATTTTTTGCACCTGATGACCATTTTGTCGAGTCACCAAATACTTGTATATATCTCCCTCTTTTGCATCGGAACAGAAGACTTCCCAGACGCCTCCTTCATTACGAACCATTGGAATTTTACGAGCTTCCCAATCAGTGAAATCACCAATCAGATCCACCGCCTGAGCATTGGGAGCCCAAACACGGAAGGTAAAGCCTTCTTGTTCTCCCCTTGTTTCCTTGTGAGCTCCTAAGTACTCTTGAAGATGGAAATTATCCCCTCTTCCAAATGTCCATAAGTCTGTGCTTCTATCCATATACTCACCTCTTTATTTTTTGAAAGCGTTTTCTAGTTGTTTTTATTTTACTATAAAATCACTTAATTTTCAAGTTGATTCCTGTAAAATCATGTAAATTTATCAGGAAAAGTTTTTCCATTTTCTTTCCCGAACCTTTTACTTCATTCCTTCGCTTTCCTCCTAATCTTACTTACGATTATACTATATATACGAGGAAAATTAAACAAAAACCGAACATTTAAATCACTATTTTTATTACTAACTAGTTTATTACGAATAAAATGAACATTTTTATGTACAATGTAAAAAAAGACTAAGACAAATTTGTCTTAGTCTTGATCGACTCTTAGTCTACGTTCACGTATTCTTTTGAAAGTTCAAGAACTTCTTCCATTGTTGAACATTCAGTCAGAGCACGGTTAGCGTATTCTTGCATTTTAGCTGTGTCGAGTTTCTTCATCAAGCTACGTGTACGAAGGACAGATGTCGCTGACATAGAGAACTCATCCAAGCCCATTCCGACAAGAAGTGGAACAGCAGTTTGGTCACCGGCCATTTCACCACACATACCTGCCCATTTGCCTTCAGCGTGAGCTGCTTTGATCACGTTATTGATCAAACGAAGGATTGATGGGTTATATGGTTGGTAAAGGTATGAAACTTGTTCGTTCATACGGTCAGCAGCCATTGTGTATTGGATCAAGTCATTTGTACCGATTGAGAAGAAATCAACTTCTTTAGCAAATTGGTCCGCAAGCATTGCTGCAGCTGGGATTTCAATCATGATACCTACTTGGATATCATCTGCCACAGCAACACCTTCAGCAAGCAATTTAGCTTTTTCTTCTTCAAGAATACCTTTAGCAGTACGGAACTCCGTCAACAAAGCAACCATTGGGAACATGATCCGCAATTTACCGTGAACAGATGCACGAAGCAAGGCACGCAATTGGGTACGGAACATTTGATTACCAGTTTCAGAGATAGAAATACGCAAAGCACGGAAACCTAAGAATGGGTTCATTTCTTTAGGAAGGTCGAAGTAAGGAAGTTCTTTATCCCCACCGATATCCATTGTACGAACAACCACAGGTTTACCATTCATACCTTCAAGAACTGCTTTGTAGGCTTCGTATTGGTCATCTTCCGTTGGGAAGTCTTGAGAATCCATGTACAAGAATTCTGTACGGTAAAGACCAACAGCTTCTGCACCATTATCGTTTACACCTTCAACGTCTTTAGGTGTACCGATGTTAGCAGCCAACTCGAAGTGTTTTCCATCAGCAGTCACTGTTTTCGCATCTTTAAGGAGAGCCCATTCAGCTTTTTGTTTGGCATAAGCTTCACCAGCTGCTTTGAACTCTGCGACTTGTTCTTCAGTAGGGTTGATCACCACTTCACCAGTGATCCCTGAAACAGCCAAAACATCACCATCTTTGACAAGTTCTGTGATGTTATTTGTACCAAGAACAGCTGCGATTTCAAGTGTACGAGCCATGATAGCTGAGTGACTGGTACGTCCACCGATATTCGTAACAAAAGCTTTTACATACTTTTTGTTCAACTGCGCTGTATCAGATGGAGTCAAGTCATGCGCAACCACGATTGCTTCTTCATTGATAGAAGCAGGGTTTGGCAATTTCTTACCAAGCAAGTTGGCAAGGACACGTTTGGTAACGTCACGAATATCTGCCGCACGTTCTTGCATGTAAGGATTGTCTTCCATTCCTTCAAAGATCGCAATGAACATGTCAGTGACTTCTTTCAAGCCTGCTTCTGCATTGATTTTTTTCGTACGAATTGTTTCTTTGATCTGACCAATCATTTCAGGGTCAGCAAGAACCATCATATGCGCATCAAAAACTTGCGCTGCTTCTTCACCAAGGCTTGCTACTGCATTCTCCCGGATAAGAGAAAGCTCGTTTTGTGAAGCTTCAAGAGCTGCATCCAAACGAGCTTCTTCTGCACTTGTATCTTCGACTGAAACAGTCTCAAATGATAAGTCTGGTTGAATGAGCAAATATGCCTTAGCAACGGCAACACCGTCAGATGCTGCAATTCCTTTTAGCATTTTTGTCATATTTTAAGCCAATCCTTCTTTAGTCATTGTTTCTGAGATAGCTGCGATAGCATCATCAGCGTCAGCACCTTCTGCAGAGATTACAACGTCTGCTCCTTGACCAACACCAAGGCTCATAACACCCATGATTGATTTCAAGTTAACTGATTTACCTTTGTATTCAAGAGTAATATCTGAAGCAAATTTGCTAGCAGTTTGAACCAACAAAGTTGCTGGACGTGCGTGGATACCTGTTTCTGCCACGATG
This sequence comes from Streptococcus parasanguinis, assembly GCF_001069785.1. Lineage (GTDB taxonomy): Bacteria > Bacillota > Bacilli > Lactobacillales > Streptococcaceae > Streptococcus > Streptococcus parasanguinis_T. Next base: position 25,724 of record NZ_JVSR01000051.1, on the reverse strand, counting down.
TGGAAATCTTTAGAAGCCATAGTTTGACTCTCCTTTTTAAAAATAGTTTTTGAGTTACCTTTTGATAACCCTTACAATTTGGTATTATATCATCTTTTGAAATTTTTTTCAAGATTTTTATCACTGACTTACAGAAAAAGACTGCGAAAAATCCCAATTTAGATACATTTTAAGAAGCACCTGAAGAACAGAGAAAATATCTTTTCAATTTTCTACTATATTATAAGTAACATTTTCCTCCGCTTTCAATGAAAAAAAGCTCTTGAACCACAGGATATTGATTCACCAAAAAATTATAACTAATTAAAGATGCTTTAAAGCCTATTCCTATCCCATTTCTTCGATTTTCACACTTTTCACTCACCACAATATATTGTGCTTTGAAAACTCCATTTCATCTCTTTGCACAATATTTAGTTTTATTTTGTTGACAAGTTGCTGGATTTTGTTTATACTGTTTACAGATTTATATTTCGATAGGAGAACGGAAAAGAAATGGTAACCATTTATTCAAAAAATAATTGTGTTCAATGCAAAATGACCAAGCGATTCCTCGATAGCAATCATGTGGAATACCGCGAAATTAACTTAGATGAACAGCCAGAATTTGTAGAGCATGTTAAGAACCTTGGCTTCAATGCTGCTCCAGTTATTCAAACACCGGATGAAGTATTTTCTGGTTTTCAACCAGCTAAGTTGAAGAAACTTTCTTAATAAACACAGTATTTTGCTTAAATAGGGTCTAGCGTTAGCAACCTAACACTAGACTTTTTACTTGTAAAGAGAGGACTTCTCCTCTTCATTTTTTTGAACTAGAAAAGGATTATTATGGGATTAAAATCTCTTGAAGATGTGACGTATTTTCGTCTTAACAATGAAATCAACCGTCCAGTAAACGGCCAAATCATGCTTCATAAGGATAAAGAAGCTTTGGATGCATTCTTTAAAGAAAATGTTGTACCAAATACTAAAGCCTTTGACTCGATTACAGACAAGATTCAGTACCTTCTCGAGCACAATTACATTGAGAGAGCTTTTATCGAGAAATACCGTCCTGAATTTTTAGAGGAATTGGCCCAATTTATCAAAGACCAAAACTTCCAATTCAAGTCCTTCATGGCGGCCTACAAATTCTATAACCAATACGCTTTGAAAACAAATGATGGAGAATACTATCTTGAAAGCATGGAAGACCGTGTCTTCTTCAATGCTCTCTATTTTGCAGATGGAAATGAAGCTATCGCGCGAGACATCGCAAACGAAATTATCCACCAACGCTACCAACCAGCGACTCCTTCTTTCTTAAATGCTGGTCGTGCCCGCCGTGGAGAATTGGTTTCATGTTTCTTGATCCAAGTAACCGATGATATGAATGCAATCGGACGTTCCATCAACTCTGCCCTTCAACTTTCACGTATCGGTGGTGGGGTTGGGATTTCCCTCAGCAATCTTCGTGAAGCTGGAGCACCAATCAAAGGATATGAAGGAGCCGCTTCTGGGGTCGTACCTGTTATGAAACTCTTTGAAGATAGCTTCTCTTACTCTAACCAATTGGGACAACGACAAGGGGCTGGGGTTGTTTACCTCAACGTCTTCCACCCAGACATCATCGCCTTCCTTTCTACTAAGAAAGAAAATGCTGATGAAAAAGTTCGGGTGAAGACTCTCTCACTTGGGGTAGTCGTACCAGACAAATTCTATGAATTGGCTCGTAAGAATGAGGAAATGTACCTCTTCAGCCCATACTCTGTGGAACGTGAATACGGAGTACCATTTAACTACATCGACATCACTGAAAAATACGATGAGTTGGTTGCTAATCCAAATATCCGCAAGACTAAAATTAAGGCACGTGATTTGGAAACTGAAATTTCTAAATTGCAACAAGAATCTGGCTATCCATATGTAGTCAACATCGATACTGCTAACCGGGCCAACCCTGTTGATGGGAAAATCATCATGAGTAACTTGTGTTCAGAGATCCTCCAAGTTCAAGAACCAAGCTTGATCAACGATGCCCAAGAATTTGTCCAAATGGGAACAGACGTCTCATGTAACCTTGGTTCAACCAACGTGGTTAACATGATGACTTCACCTGATTTTGGACGTTCGATTCGTGCCATGGTTCGTGCTTTGACCTTCGTTACAGATAGCTCTCATATCGTGGCCGTTCCAACTATTGACCACGGAAATAAACTGGCGCATTCGTTCGGACTTGGAGCTATGGGACTTCACAGCTACCTTGCGCAACAATTGATTGAATACGGATCACCTGAGTCTGTTGAGTTCACAAGTATCTACTTCATGCTCATGAACTACTGGACCCTCGTAGAATCAAATAACATTGCGCGTGAACGTGGTGTTACCTTCCACAACTTCGAAAAATCAGACTATGCCAACGGTACTTACTTTGATAAGTACACGACTGGAGAATTTGTACCAAAATCTGATCGCGTCAAAGAACTCTTTAAAGACATCTTTATCCCAAGTGCTGAGGATTGGGCAGAACTGCGTGCTAAAGTTCAAGCAGATGGTCTTTACCACCAAAACCGCCTAGCTGTCGCACCAAATGGATCTATCAGCTACATCAATGACGTATCTGCTTCTATCCACCCAATTACACAACGGATTGAAGAACGCCAAGAGAAGAAAATCGGTAAGATCTACTACCCTGCAGCAGGATTGTCAACGGAAACGATTCCTTACTACACTTCTGCCTACGACATGGATATGCGAAAAGTCATCGATGTCTATGCTGCTGCAACTGAGCATGTAGACCAAGGTCTTTCACTGACTCTATTTATGCGCAGCGATATTCCAAAAGGACTATACGAATGGAAAACTGAAAACAAACAAACCACTCGTGACTTGTCTATCCTTCGGAACTACGCCTTTAACAAGGGAATCAAGTCTATCTACTACGTCCGTACCTTTACAGATGATGGTGGAGAAGTTGGCGCCAACCAATGTGAAAGCTGTGTCATCTAATCTGCTATCCTAGATAGCTATCAAAAGTCGGTTCGCCGACTTTTTGTGCGGTATTCTATCAATTTATGGTAGAATAGTAACGATTGAATGAATAGAAAAAGAAAGTGATGCAAATGGAAACATACTACAAAGCCATTAACTGGAATGCGATCGAAGATGTCATCGATAAATCGACCTGGGAAAAACTGACAGAGCAATTCTGGTTGGATACGCGTATCCCTTTGTCAAACGACTTGGATGACTGGAGAAAGTTGTCTAATAAAGAAAAAGACCTAGTTGGTAAAGTCTTTGGGGGATTGACCCTTCTAGATACCATGCAATCTGAAACAGGTGTTCAAGCTCTTCGTGCGGATATTCGTACTCCACACGAAGAAGCTGTCTTTAACAACATCCAATTTATGGAATCTGTCCATGCTAAGTCTTACTCTTCTATCTTCTCTACTTTGAATACCAAGTCAGAAATCGAAGAGATTTTCGAATGGACCAACACCAATCCTTTCCTTCAAAAGAAGGCAGAAATCATCAACGAAATCTACCTCAATGGAACCCCTCTTGAAAAGAAAGTCGCCAGCGTTTTCCTTGAAACCTTCCTCTTCTACTCTGGTTTCTTCACACCTCTCTACTATCTTGGAAACAACAAATTGGCCAACGTAGCTGAAATCATCAAGTTGATCATCCGGGACGAATCAGTTCACGGAACCTATATCGGTTACAAGTTCCAACTTGGATTTAACGAATTACCAGAAGAAGAACAAGAGAAACTCAAAGAATGGATGTATGATCTTCTCTACACCCTCTATGAGAATGAAGAAGGCTACACAGAGAGCCTCTATGACGGTGTGGGCTGGACAGAGGAAGTCAAGACCTTCCTTCGCTACAATGCCAATAAAGCCCTCATGAACTTGGGACAAGATCCGCTCTTCCCAGACTCAGCAGATGACGTTAACCCAATCGTCATGAACGGAATCTCAACCGGAACATCCAACCACGACTTCTTCTCTCAAGTCGGAAATGGTTACCTTCTCGGTGAAGTAGAAGCTATGCAGGATGACGATTATAATTACGGATTATAAGATAAAAACCTTTCCAGACGGAAAGGTTTTTTTGTTGCAATCTTTTTCTAATTGGATCTGCTTCTTTTTTGAAAAAAGAGGTTGGACAAATATCCAACCTCTCCATTATTACAATTTACCTGATACGGCATCCAACAATTCTTGGATTTTCGCTTGGTTGCTTCCTCCTGCCATGGCCATGTCTGGTTTACCACCACCACGTCCATCGACGATTGGAGCTAATTCTTTGATCACATTTCCTGCATGCACATCTTTTGTCTTGCTGGCTACAAGGACATTGACCTTGTCACCGATGGCTGCGACAAGAACAAGCACATCAGAGTAGTCTTTTTGTTTCCAGTTATCCGCAAAGGTACGAAGGGCACCTGCATCTGATACAGAAACTTGGCTGGCAATGTAACGGTGTCCGTTTGCTTCTTGAACATTCTTGAAGACATCGCCTGCTGCCGCTGCTGCTGCTTTTTCCTTCAATTCTGCATTTTCTTTTTGCAATTGACGGAGTTGTTCTTGAAGACCTTCCACCTTGTGAGGGACTTCCTTAAGTTGAGGTGCTTTCAAGGTTGCTGCGACGGCTTTCAATGCATCCTCTTGTTCACGATAAGCTTCAAAGGCTTCCTTACCAGTTACTGCTAAGATACGACGAGTTCCTGATCCGATCCCTTCTTCTTTGACAATCTTGAAGAGACCAATTTCAGAAGTATTGCCTACGTGGGTACCACCACAGAGCTCAACAGAGTAATCACCGATAGTGACAACACGGACTTCTTTACCGTATTTTTCACCAAAGAGGGCCATGGCTCCCATTTCTTTAGCAGTATCGATATCTGTTTCAATCGTTTCGACTGCGATCGCTTCCCAAATCTTTTCATTGACTTGTTGCTCAATAGCACGCAATTCTTCTGGAGTCACAGCTTGGAAGTGGGTAAAGTCAAAGCGAAGGAATTCTACTTCATTGAGAGATCCTGCTTGGGTTGCGTGGTTACCAAGGATATTGTGAAGAGCCGCATGGAGCAAGTGAGTTGCAGTGTGGTTCTTCATGACACGATGACGACGATTGGTATCGATCGCCAAGGTGTATTCTTGGTTCAAAGCAAGAGGAGCAAGAACTTCAACAGTATGGAGTGGTTGTCCATTTGGTGCTTTTTGAACGTCTGTCACAGTCGCTACAACATTTCCTGCAGCATCCAAGATTTGACCATGGTCCGCAACTTGTCCACCCATTTCAGCGTAGAATGGAGTTTCTGCAAAGATCAGTGATGCAGTTCCTTCTGAAACAGCTTCTACTTCTGCATTATCCGCTACGATAGCCACCAACTTAGAAGGCAATTGACTAGCATTATAGTTAAATCTACTTTCAACTGTAATGTTTTGAAGGGTTTCATTTTGCATACCCATGGATCCGCCTTTAACAGCTGATGCACGCGCACGTTCTTGTTGTTCCTTCATGGCTGCTTCAAAACCTTCACGATCGACTGTCATTCCAGCTTCTTCAGCGATTTCTTCTGTCAACTCTACTGGGAATCCGTATGTATCATAAAGTTTAAAGACATCTTGACCATCAATCACTGTTTGACCTTTAGCTTTCAAGTCTTCAACGATGGTTTGGGCAAAGTGTTGACCAGAGTTCAAGGTACGAGCAAATGATTCTTCTTCACTCTTGATGATTTTTTCGATGAAGTCTTGTTTTTCAAGTACTTCTGGGTAGTAGCTTTCCATGATCTTCCCAACGGTTGGAACCAATTTATACAAGAAGGTTCCTTCGATCCCCAATTTTTGACCATGCATGGAAGCACGACGGAGGAGACGACGAAGAACGTAACCGCGTCCTTCATTACCAGGAAGAGCTCCATCTCCAATCGCAAATGAAAGCGAACGGATGTGGTCAGCAATCACCTTGAAGCTCATGTTATCGCCATCTGGATCGTAGGTTTTACCAGACATCTTTTCTACTTCACGGATGATTGGCATGAAGAGGTCTGTTTCAAAGTTGGTCTTCGCCCCTTGGATAACGGCTACCAAACGTTCCAAACCTGCACCCGTATCAATGTTCTTGTGTGGCAATTCCTTGTACTCACTACGAGGAACAGCAGGGTCAGCGTTAAATTGTGACAAAACAATGTTCCAGATTTCGATGTAACGGTCGTTTTCGATATCTTCTGCAAGCAGACGAAGACCGATATTTTCAGGGTCAAAGGCTTCTCCACGGTCAAAGAAGATTTCTGTATCTGGTCCAGAAGGCCCCGCACCGATTTCCCAGAAGTTGTCTTCGATTGGGATCAAGTGACTTGGATCTACACCAACAGCGATCCAACGGTTGTATGAATCCTTGTCGTCAGGGTAATAGGTCATGTAAAGTTTGTCTTTAGGGAAATCAAACCATTCAGGGCTTGTCAAAAGTTCATAAGCCCACGTAATGGCTTCATCACGGAAATAATCTCCGATTGAGAAGTTCCCCAACATTTCAAACATGGTATGGTGACGAGCAGTCTTCCCTACATTTTCGATATCATTGGTACGGATGGCTTTTTGAGCATTTGTAATCCGTGGATTTTCAGGTTTGATGGTTCCATCGAAGTATTTCTTAAGAGTGGCAACCCCTGAGTTAATCCACAAAAGTGTAGGGTCGTTTACAGGAACCAAGCTAACAGATGGTTCTACAGAGTGGCCTTTGCTTGCCCAGAAATCAAGCCACATTTGACGAACTTGTGCACTAGATAATTGTTTCATATTTGTCTCCTAATTTTTTTAAGATTAATTTGCGCCAGCTTCTAACATTTCGACATAATCGATGGCGACACAAAGTGAGATGACTAAATCAGCGTATTCATCCTCATACACCGATACTTGGTAGGTAGAGGTTAGATGAAAGAGTTCCTTGCTAATCTCAGCGACGATTTGATCCCGATCATCGAATAATTTGAATTCTAGGTCCCAGATATTTCCCTGTACCCGCAGTCCCAAATCTTCGATATCGTATTTATCCCTGAAGAGCGTCAGTTTTTTATGGATAAAAAAGCGGTCCCCATCCTTCAACTCAACCACAAACTTGGGAAGAAAGCTGATTGTTTTTTTAGTAATGTGGCTCACTTCTTGACCATTCTTATCATAGATGGTAAAAGTCTTGGGAATCTTAAGAAAAGATCCCTCAACCTGGTACTCAACATTTCCCAACTCATCTTTGATATCGAACCGCTCGCCACCCAATCGAAATTTTTGTTTCACTTGATAGGTTCGCATCTTTTGATCTCCTTTAAAAAGCTCCAGACAACTGCCCATAAACAAAAGACAAGCCACTAAACGAAGGGCGAAAAACCGCGGTACCACCTTCATTCAATGAACTTGTCATTCTTCATTTTATATGCAATTGTCTCAGCCGAGTAGCAAAATCATTTCTCTTCCATGGCTCGC
>NZ_JVSR01000051.1:0-18243 GCF_001069785.1 Streptococcus parasanguinis | reverse complement strand
CCCCCGCCACTTCTCTGATTCCGAGTAACAATGATTTATTCTCAACTATTTCATTATACAAGTTCCAAAAGGAACCGTCAACTATTTTTTAGATGATGAACTGCTATCGCTCGTTTGAACACCGATATTTTGCAAATATTGGTTAAATGTTGATTTGAAGGCATCATCTTTGACCTTGATATTGGCATTGGTCATCGCTTTTGCAATAATGCTACGGATGTAGTTAGTATCTTGCTTACGACCGTCAACAATGATCTCTTTCAAACGTTTTTCGTATTTCTTCCAGTCAGAACCTTTTTCTGTCTTCTTATTCAATTTGACAATATAGTAGCTAGCAGAATAGTTTTGACCTGCTGAAACTGTGATCACATCTGAAATGCCGTTTTCATCCAATTTAAAGGCAGCTTCTTTGACTTGAGATGGAATATTTGCTGTTCCTGAATCGAACTTAACTTCGCCACCTTTGTCTTTTGTAGCAGTATCTGTTGAATTGTCTTTGGCGATTTGGGCAAAGTCTGCACCTTCCGCTTTAGCAGCTTCCAACACTTCTTTTGCTTTATCTTCTGAATCTAACTTGATAATTTGTGCTGTTACTTCTGGTGTGTAAGATTCAAAAGCTGCCTTGTAGTCAGACTCTTTGATATCTTTCTTAGCCGCTTGGTTGACTGCATATTCCAACAACATATTGCTACGGATTTGTTTCTTCGCTGTTTCTTCCGTCAAGCCTTGTTGCGCCAAGTATGCATCGAATTGGTTACCTAATTGTTTCTTTTGTTTAGCCAATTCTTTATCGACTTCTTTATCAGAAACTTTTGATCCATATTCTTTTTCAAAGACTTTATTGATGGTCATTTGGAAAAGAACTTGTTGAGCACCTTGGTTGGTTTTGATTTCATTATAGAAATCAGAAACTGTGATCGTGTCCCCTTTCATGGTCACGATATCTTTGTTTGTGCCATTGGCACACGCTGCTAGTGTTACGACTGATAGCAAGGTCACAGCACCCGCTACAAGTTTTTTCTTCATGAAAATTATTCTCCGTTCCTTTTTAAACTTCTTCTATTTTACCACAAATTAGAGAGAATACCTTAAATTTACCTAAAAAGAGCTAGGATCTGGCAAGGTTACCGTCTCTGCATTTTTCCGAATCATCAAAATACCATCTCCAAGTGGCACCAAACTAGCGGTCAAATCTGGATGGTTGAGAGTCGCGTTAAAGAGGTTCTGAAGCCCCCGGTAAATGGTTCGTTGCCCACGACGCACTTCCATGATGTCCTTAGCAACATCTCCTCCTTGGAAAATATCATCCAATACCACGACTCCCCCAACTTCTAAGAGTTCGAGAATTCGTGGTAAAAAGACGATGTACTTAGACTTAGCAGAATCCATGAAGACAAAGTCATAGGTCTCTGTCAAATCCTGCAAGACATCTACCGCATCTCCTTCAAGCAAGGTGATTTGTTTTCGCTGATCGTATTTAGACAGATTTTCCTTGGCAAAGCCAATCATCTCTTCATTCCGATCAATAGTGGTAATTTGTGCATCGGGAGCATTTTCAGCCATTAAGAGCGCTGAAAATCCAATTGCTGTCCCAATTTCCAGGATTTTCTTTGGTTGTAGGGCTTGCAGGAGTAGTCTAAAGTAAGCTACCGTTTCATGCGGAATAATCGGAATATTTTCCTTGCGGGCGAATGCTTCTAACTCCTCCAAGGCACCTGCTACCGGTTTTTGACGCGTGCGCATAAAGTCAACGATCTCGTCTTTAACCACTGGCCGGCGCATATTGTGGTTGGCATTTTTACTATAAGACTCTACCATCTTATGCGAGTCCTAATTTTTCTACTAGGGCTTCAAATTCATTCAACCGACGTTCAAAGACCGCAAAGGCTGCGTCCAAGTAGTCTTCTTTTTCCATATCCACACCTGCTTTGCGGATGACATTGAGTGGATAATCAGAATTTCCAGCTTTCAAGTAGTCGATATATTTATCACGATCTTCTTGTGTTCCATGAACAATCTTTTCAGCTAAGGCTGAAGCTGCTGCAAAACCTGTTGAATATTGGAAGACATAGTAGTTATAGTAGAAGTGAGGAATCCGAGCCCATTCATATTGGATCTCAGGGTTGTCTTCTTTTGAAAGACCATAGTATTTTTCATTGAGCTCTGCATAAAGGTTGTTCAAGAACTCACTAGTCAAAACGGTACCTTCTTGGTCTGCTTTATGGATGGCATGCTCAAATTCAGCAAACTGCGTTTGACGGAAGACGGTTCCACGGAAGCCATCCAAGAAGTGATTCAAAATAGCAAAACGAGTTGCATCGTCTTCTACTTCTTCTAACAGACGTTCGGTCAGGATATTTTCATTGGTTGTAGAGGCGATTTCGGCAAGGAAGATGGAATAGTCCCCATAGACATAAGGCTGGGTTTCACGGGTATAGCTAGAATGCATACTGTGACCAGTTTCATGCACCAAGGTGAAGAGATTATCCAATGTATCTTGCCAGTTCAACAACATGAAGGCATTGGTATCATAAGAACCACCTGAATAGGCACCTGAGCGTTTTCCTTGGTTGACATGCACATCAATCCACCGTTCGCTAAAGGCACGTTTCACACGAGAAAGGTAGTCCTCACCCAAAACAGCCAAGACTTCTTCTGCTTTGGCCAACGATTCTTCATAGGTAAACTTGTAGTCTGTATCGGATAATGGCGTATACATATCGTACATCTTCAAGTCTGAGATTCCTAGAATTTTTGAACGCAATTGCACATAGCGTTGCAAGAGTGGCAAGTGTTTGTTGACCGCTGCCACCAAGCTATCATAAACACTTTCTGGTACAAAGTTTTCAGAAAGCGCTGCTTCACGGGCAGATGAGAATTTGCGAACTTTGGCATTAAAGTTGTGAACTTTCACATTGGTTTGCAAGGTTTTAGCATAGGTATGTTGGTACTGTTCATAAACCTTGTAGAGGCCTTCGTAAGCTTCTTTACGAACGGCACGATCTTTTGATTCTACCAAAGAAATATAGTTTCCATGGGTTAATTGAACCTCTTCGCCCTTGTCATCATGCACAGTTGGGAAAACAATATCTGCATTGTCCAAGATTTCAAAGGTTTCACCCCCAGCCGCAAAGATCTCACCAGCTCCTGCAAGTAATTCCTCTTCTTTTTGAGACAAGACATGTTCTTTTTTCTCTAGCAAACGATCAAAATAATGACCATATTGTTCCAAGGCTGGAACTTCACTCACAAAGGTCTTGTATTGCTCATCCGTAATGGCCATGAATTCAGGCTCATAGAAGGCAAAGGTTTCACCTAACAAGCTATAAAGAGACATCCCTTTTGATTGGTACTCTTGGTATTTAGCCACTCGTGTGTCTTGGTCATTTTTCATATGGGCATAGACGTAGACCTTTTCTAAACGACGGCTCAATTCTAAATATGCATTGGTTGTATCCAACAGTGTTTGCGCTGAATCCAACAAATGACCAGCATAGTGGCTTGCTGCTTTAATATCTGCAGCTAAGCTAGCTGCTGCTTCTTCCCAAGCTTGATCTGTCGCAAAAATAGTCGACAAATCCCATTGGTATTTTTCATCAATTTCATTACGTTGTTTTACCATTTCGATTAATCCTCCAATGGTTCTATTTTAGCATAAAAATGAAAATTTCGGGAGGATTTCTATCTTAGAAAGTTAGCTTTTCTGCTGAGCATAAAAACGTGGGGGATAAAGGATCTGAACAGGTTGGATCCCTTGCGACTGATAATAGGTCATAAACTGCTGGTAGTAATCTTCTACATCCTCTTCAATTTGAAGCAAGTTCTGTGAAAGGATCGGACGACAAAGAGGATAAAAGAAATCCAGCCCCAGTTCCATCAGATGGTTTCCCTGCAAATAGAGTTCTTCCTGAAGCTTCAGCCACTTTGGGTGACGATAAAAGAGTTGCTGCTGTATATACGTTAAAAATGTACGATCGAGCTCGACTGCCATTTGCTGCATGGGTTGCGAAAGATAAGGGGTCCGTAAGACTTCCAGTAAAGACCTTTGGCCAAAAGGGAAAATTTCTGTTTGATAATGCAATCGCCCTCGTAAATCCTCATGGATGAGGTATTGTAGACGTAGCTCTTTCTTTGTCAGATCCAATTCCCAAAGATGGAACCCTCGATTCTGACTAAAATAAAGAAAGCCAGCCTGCAGCTTTGTTAGTCTTTCCTTGAGCCACAACTTTTTACCAAGTAACCAATAGACATGGTAACCGTTGGATCGATAAGCATCGCTCCTCTCCTTCAAGCGTTCTAAAGATAAGGAGCTGCACTGCACTTCCAAAGCTAAGTTCTTGTCTACTACCAAAAGATCGGCAATTTGTTGAAAGTCTGCTAAATAACTTTCTACCTCTGTATTAGATTCCTTAGAGGCCCAATCATAAAGACAAGCTTTTAATTCCAGATGTTCAAAACTCTCCGCTTCGTGATGATAGGGACAATGCTGTAATTTTATATGAGCAAAATGAGCCCGTAGAACCGAGCCATTTTTTAGACGCACTGGACTATGACAAGCCAAGCAATAGAAGGGACCTTCTGTCACAGCTGGGATCTCTTCCATACAGTTCCACCGCTTTTGATTGTTATCCATGGCAATAAACATAGGCCCACCTCCTCATCTATATCATTCGAAAAAAAATAGGAAAAAGGCTGGAAATTCCAACCTTTTCTTCTTTTTATTCTTCAGAATCTGAATCTGAATCATCACTAGAATCATCAGCAACAGGAGATTTACTCAATTCTTTCTGCATATCTTTCATTTCTTTACGAGTACTTTCCAACTCTTCACGAGCATCTTTCAAGATTTCGATCAAAGCTTCACGGTCTTCTTTAGGAACGACTGTACTATCTGAACCGATGCTTTCCAAGCCTTCATTAAAGATATCTTTTTGGTTTTCTAATCCTTGCTTTAAGGTACTAATCATTGCATCGTATTGTTCTTTTGCAGAACCTGTCACAGAAGTGCCTGCTTCTTCAGTAATAGAAACAGAATGATCCATTAATTTTGCAAACAACTTTTTGAAGTCTCCAACTGTCTTAGCCTTGTTGATTTCAGCATCTGTTAAGAGGCTAGAAGATGACGTATCTTCTGAATCTGTTGAATTATCCTTACTTTTTGAAGTGTTGGCAGATTTGCTCGTCACTTTAGTCGTTGATTGACTGTTTGAAGTTTCTTTCTTTGTGTCTTGTTTGTTTGAACAAGCAGCTAGGGAAACAATCGTCAAAAGAGCAGCTGTCGATAAGATCATTTTTTTCATAAAATGGTCTCCTTTATATTTATTTTACCTCATTCTACCATCGAATACTTTGACTGTCAAATTAATCACTAGTTCTTAATAATAGCAAAAAAGTTGGACAAAACACTGTGAAATCAGTGTTTCTGTCCAACTCCTCGATGATTAGTCATACAATTGTAACAATTTCATTAGTCTACTTTGCCACCAAAAAGTCCGTGAGCTTTCCCTTGGGGCATTTTTAAGGCAAAGCTCAGCAAAAAGACGATCCCTACAACCCCTGCTAAAAAGAAACTCATGACTTGGTAACCACCTCTTTCAATACAGAGGGCTGCGAGGGGTTGTAAAAGAATGGTTCCTAAATAACGAGCTCCTTGGACAATGGCCATGGCAAGAACCAAGTCTTTGCCATTCACCTGTTGGGCAATAAACCGTAAGGAGACCATAATCAAAACCATCCCTGTTGTATGCTTGGCTAAAAGAGTCAAAAGCACTTTTAAGAAGGCAGGACTTGGAAGAGCGTAGACAACATATTGAGCAAAAATAATCCCGATTGGAAGAGCGATCAAAACCCGTAAAGGCCAGTGGTCCATGAATCGATCAGAGAAAAAGATCAAGGGGGCTTCCACTACGACGGAGACAGCCACAACTGTTGAGGCAATATGCACTGGTAGACCACTATCCATGAGTAGCTCAGGAATATAGGTATGACCAATATTTCCAACCCCTGAAGCCAACCCAATCAACACAATAAAGAAGAGATAAGGTCCATTGTGAAGAAGAGGACGAATAGAGACAGGGTGTTTTTCCTTTTCTACGACTGTCTCTTTTTTCTTCATTCGAACGGCACTTAGACAGAAAATGCTGAGTACAATGGTGATCAAAACCGTATAATAGACTGCTTGGGGGCTAAACTGATGATAGACCCAGCCAGCTATTTGGACACCGACCGAGTAGCCAATGGTTCCCCAAACGCGAATCTTCCCAAAAGCGTATGGACTTTGCGTTGCAAAAACTTCCATCATGGGAGCTGTCCCATTCAAACAGACTAGAACAATTCCGTAAAAAACAGTCAGCCAAAAGAGATTGGGGGCCCAAAGAAAACCGAAGACACCACCAATGATCACACTCAGACTGAGGGTCGTCATTTTTACGATTCCAAATCGCTCATTGATATACCCAAAGAAGGGTTGGGCTACCATAGATAAGAAAAAGGCAACCGATACCAAGGTCGACACTTGAGTTGCACTATAGTGCTTTCCCATCAAATAAACGGAAATAAGAGTCGTAAAGAGAGATGTGGACATAAAATAAAAACTATAGAGTAGCATATAAGCCGTATAAGAATTTCGGAATTTTTTCATATAAATCCTTTCTAAAAATATCGGAATGAGACAATGACAAAACCCAACTGACAATCAGTTAGGTTTTATTTTACTCTTTATTATAGCGCTTTTGAGCCTCTTTTTTGCGTCTCTCACGACTTTGTTTTTCAATCGAGAGAATGATGACAAGAATGAGAATTGGAATCAAGATCAGGAAGTGATCCAGCGAAAGCCATTTACTGTGCTTAGCCGTTGTCTTTTTCCCACTTGCTGTTTCTTTGACAAGCTCTGGCTTGGCCCCTTCTTCTACCTTCATATCATCTCGGATACCTTCAGACAACGTGTAGAGATCATTATCTACTGTCAGATAGCCATCTTTTACCGCAAGGGTCGGTTCTTTAGCACCTTTTTTGACCGTTGCATAGAAGGGTTTTTCAAGTGTATAGGTCTTGCCGTCAATCTTCTGGACACCTGCATCTAGCAATTTTTTATAGCCAAAATCTTTATAGGCTTTTTCGATCAAGGCATTGCCAAACGGGTGACGGTAATATTCCCCATCTTGGTCTGCCCAATCTCCTACGCCCATAATGACAGCAATTAAGCGCTGATTGCCCCGTTTGATGGTCGCGATATAGTTGAAAGCTCCACGAGGGCTTGAACCAGTTTTCAAACCATCCACACCTTTCAAGGCATACTTGGCTCCTGGCAATGAATAATTGTAGGTATCAAAGGTTTCCTCATATGGAGTCCCTTTTTTGACCGTGACTTGTGCTTGATTGGTATAGTTTAAAATATCTGGGTATTGATTGATAAAATGATAAACCAGAATCCCTAAATCACGCGCAGTTGTCTGGTTGGCCGCATCATTTGGATAATTGTTGACCTGATAGTAGCCCTGCAAGGTGGAGATGGCCGCCCCACTCGGGTTATTCCAGACCGTATTGGTCATCCCTAATTCCTTAGCCTTGGCATTCATGCGCTCGATAAAGGCATCTGGATCATTGTTGGACATGAGATTGGCCAACATGAGGGTCGATACATTTGAGGATGGAACCACTGTCATGGTAATCAACTCAGGAATTGTGTAGTCTACCCCAGCAACAATATTATTGTTGGAGATCTCATAGATCTTTCCGATCGCTTGGTCTGAAGCGGTCGCCTTGATCACTGTATCCTTACTGATCTTGCCATTTGCCATATCTTCAAACAAGAGATAGAGCGTCATGAGCTTACTCATGCTGGCCGGATCTCTGGCTTCATCGATATTGTCTTTCCAAAGAACATTTCCCGTATTGCCGTCAATGATGAGCGAAGAATGTGGACGGTTTATAGCTTGGACATTGTCATTTGGATACATCTTTTGCGCCATATCTACCAATTCATCCGCACTCGCTAGAACTGGCTGGCATAAGAGACTCAGAAGGAGGCAAATATGGATCAAATATTTTTTTATCATAAACTTTTCCTTTATAACAGACTAATCAGCTGGAGGCTAAAATAAGCTTCTAGCCCTCATGCCCTTTCCTCTTGTCTCCCAGTAGATGAAAAGAGCTAATCCCAGCAGATAATTACTTGTATTGTACCATATTTTGAAGCAGAAAAAAACCTATCTGGCCCGAATAAATCGGCGATAGGTCCTGTTTTTTATCGACTTAACAAGCTCAAGGCTTCCTTATCCGCAATAATGGTCACATTTGGATGTCCTTGAAGGGCACTAGCTGGCACTTTTTCTGTCCTTTCACCCTCTACTGTACCTTTGATTGCTTGGGCTTTTGATTCCCCATAAGCAAACAAGACAATTGATTTCGCAGCTAAGATATTGGCAATCCCCATCGAAATGGCTTGGGTTGGTACATCTTCGATCTTATCAAAGAAACGAGAATTGGCCTCAATGGTAGAGGCATCCAACTGAACTAAGTGGGTCTGACTATCAAAGGATGTCCCTGGCTCATTAAAACCGATATGCCCATTGCGTCCGATTCCCAAGATTTGAAGATCCACTGGATGGTCTTCGAGTATTTTGTTATAACGGATCACTTCTTGATCGGCAGATTCTTCTACACCTGATGGGAGATAACTTTCTTTGAATGGTTTGGCATCAAAGAGGTTTTTCTCCATGAAATACCGATAAGATTGAGGATCATCTCCCGTCAACCCTACGTATTCATCTAAGTTCACACTGATTAGATTAGACAGATCCAAATCACTTTCACGAATTTGTTTATAAAACTCAAGGGGACTGCTTCCAGTCGCAAGACCTAAGGTTTGAGCACCTTCCTTTAAAGTTTCTTTCAATATATCAAAGGCAACTTTTCCACCCTCAATTTGGTCCTTTACTTCAATAATTTTCATTGGATAGACCTCCTATTTCTCTATGCTTTTATTATATGGTATAGACCAATTTTTGTCAAGTGAAACCGCTATCTTTTTCTGGCATTTTTTTCATTTTCAAGTCGATTCGTGATATAATGAAAGGTATGATTGTATCACTATTATTCATCATTTTTTTGATCGGACTCCTTGTCTTTCTCTTATCTTTCTTGATTCATCAAAGAAAGATTCTCAAGGTCCTGATCTTTTTGATGGGAATCAGCCTGATGCTCTTAGCTGTCGGGACTACCATCTATCTACTCACAAATTTATTATAAAAGGAGCGCAAATGAATACTAACGACTTTGACTTTGATTTGCCTGAAGAACTGATTGCTCAAACCCCTCTTGAAAAACGAGATGCCTCTAAACTCTTGATCCTCGATCGAAAAACAGGGCAATTCCAAGACCGTCATTTTGATGCAATTTTGGATGAATTGGAGCCAGGAGATGCTCTTGTCATGAACAATACGCGCGTTCTACCAGCCCGCCTTCATGGAGTCAAACCAGAAACAGGTGGTCACGTCGAATTCCTTCTCCTTAAAAATACGCAAGATGACTGTTGGGAAGTCTTGGCAAAACCTGCAAAACGCTTAAAGGTAGGGGCCACAGTCAGCTTCGGAGATGGTCGGTTGACCGCAACCGTTGAGGAAGAATTAGAGCACGGAGGCCGTATCGTTCGCTTCCACTACCAAGGGATCTTTTTAGAAGTTCTAGAAAGCCTTGGTGAAATGCCACTTCCTCCCTATATTCACGAAAAACTTGCTGACCGCGAGCGCTACCAAACCGTTTACGCCAAAGAAAATGGTTCTGCAGCAGCTCCAACGGCAGGTCTTCATTTCACCAAAGAATTGCTCCAAAAGATTGAAGCAAAAGGGGTTCACCTGGTCTATTTGACCCTTCATGTGGGCCTGGGAACCTTCCGTCCAGTATCCGTGGACAATCTTGAAGACCATGAGATGCACTCTGAATTTTACCAACTTTCTGAAGAGGCTGCTGCTACCCTTCGTCAGGTAAAAGCTGCAGGAAAACGCATCGTAGCTGTTGGAACGACTTCTATTCGAACCCTTGAAACAATTGGCAATAAATTTGATGGAGACATCCAAGCCGATTCAGGTTGGACCAATATCTTTATCAAACCAGGTTATGAATGGAAAGTCGTCGACGCCTTTTCAACCAACTTCCACCTTCCAAAATCAACTCTGGTCATGTTGGTTTCTGCCTTTGCTGGCCGCGAATTAACCCTCGAAGCCTACCACCATGCTATTCAGGAACGGTACCGCTTCTTCAGCTTTGGGGATGCTATGTTCATCAAGTAAAGGAGTCTCTCATGAATAAAATTGAAAGCCGCCATCGCTTGATCCGCTCGATCATTTCTGAGCGTAGGATTCATACCCAACAAGAACTCCAGGAAGCCTTAGAAGCCAATGGTGTTCTCGTTACCCAGTCCACGCTTTCACGGGATGTCAAATCCTTGAATCTAGTAAAAATTAACGAGGGGGATAGTTCCTACTATGCCATGAACACCATCGCTCCTTCCCGTTGGGAAAAGCGACTGCGGATGTATATGGAAGATGCCTTAGTCATGTTGCGGCCGGTTCAAAACCAGGTCGTTGTAAAAACTCTTCCAGGTCTTGCCCAATCCTTTGGAGCGATCTTAGATGCATTGGAACTCCAAGAAATTGTAGCTACCATCTGTGGAGACGATGTCTGTTTGGTTATCTGCGAAGACAACCAAGGAGCTTTGGATTGCTTTGAAAAATTAAAAGAATTCACGCCCCCCTTCTTCTTTAGTAAATAAAAAGTTTGGAAACCAAGTTTCCAAACTTTTTATGTTGTGGCTAAGCGTTGAATGGCTTCTCGATAGATTTCCATCGCAGCGTATAGATCGTCAATTTTTGCACGTTCATTGGCTTGGTGCTCGGTCTGTTCTGCACCTGGGAAAAGAGCCCCGAAAGCGACACAATTTTCCATGGTCCGCGCAAATGTCGCACCACCAGAAGACATAGCTGGTGTCTTATCACCAGTTTCTTCCTGATAGACGGCCATCAAAGAGCTGACTAAAGGACTATCCAAAGGAACATATAAAGGAGCTAAATAATCAAACTCTTCATATTCCAACTGATAACTAGCTGCAATTTCTCGCAAACGAGCTACCAAGGCATCCTTGTCTGCTAAGACGGGGATCCGAATATCAATTCCGATTTCCGATTGTTCTTGATCGATCACAAGGGTCGCAAGATTGAAGGAAAGATCCCCACTTGGTTCATCTGTAATTTTTCCAAATAGGGCTTCTCCAGTTGCATCCTCACCAACAGCATCTGCAATAAAGAGCAAGGCTGGGTGGGGTTGGATGAGGGACAGACTTTCCGCTAAACCGACAATGGCATTCACTCCTTCGGCTGCATCTTTGGAGTGCTTGGAAACGCCCATAACCGTTACAGAATTTTCTGTTTGGCTATACTGAACCCCACTTTGATCCAAAACAGGAAGCAACTCTTCCAAACGATGACCAGCATAGGTCGCTTTATCTGGAACAACATTGAGGGCCTGACCAGCCTGTAAAGGAAGATCATCCCAACCTGGGCCATGCAATTTCACTTGTAACAAGCCTTTTTCAGCATAGGTTAATGGGAAAGAAGAATCCGGTGCAAACCCAAGATCCGCTTGTTCTTCAATTTGATTGTAGCGGTTCATACACCGCCACAAGGTTTCTTCATCCGTCCCAAAGATAAAGCGGATTCGTTTGGTAAACTGGATGCCATCATCCAGCAAACTCTTAACTGCATAGAGAGCAGCGAGTGACGGCCCCTTATCATCCTGTACACCACGACCTACTAGATAGTCACCGACAACAGTCGCTTCAAAGGGTGGCGTTTGCCAATCTTTAAGATCACCGGCTGGAACAACATCCAAGTGACAAAGAACGGCCAGGAGTTCTTCCCCCTGACCGATCTCTGCATATCCATAGTATCCTTCAGGATCTATATATGTTTGAAAACCTAATTCTTGAGCAAGCTCTAAGGTTTTTTCTAGGACATCTTGGATAGCTTGTCCAAACGGTGTTCCATTTTCCCCTTCATTTAACACAGAAGGGTAAGAAATGATGGTTTGAAGAGAGTTTAAAAACTGCTCTTTCACATCGTCCTTAATTCTTTTTTTCATGAAACACCTACTTTATTCTATTGCAAGAATGGAACCACAGTTCCTAGTAGAAGAAGGGCAATAGTGATCACAACAATCGCTACGACCAATTTACCCATGAATTTCCACCATGCACTCAAGTCAACACGTCCAAGAGCAAGAGCTCCCATTACGATACCTGAAGTTGGTGCGATCAAGTTCAAGACACCAGATGCAGATTGGTAAGCTGTGACAATCAAGCTACCTGGTACATTGACGAATTTACCAAGAGGTGCCATGATACCCATTGTTGCGCTAGCAAGACCAGATGATGATGGGATCAAGAATGACATTGGCAAGTAGAAAATGTAAGTCAAGACAATGAATAATTGAGATGAAAGACCTTTCAGTCCTTCTTCACCCCAGTGAAGAATTGTTGCAGTGATCATACCGTCGTTCATGATGACTTGGATACCACGTGCTACTGCTACGATAAGAGCAACACTCAAGAGGTCAGCTGCACCATTCATGAAGGATGAAATGATTTTATCTTCTTTCAAGCCATAAATGATACCAACAAGGATTCCCATGAAGGCAAAGAGCATAGCTGTTTGAGGGAAGTACCATGTACCAAGAGCATCTGTGTTACCGATCAATTGACCAAGCACTGGAACTTTATGAAGAGATTCGTTAAAGTTTTCAAAGAATTTAATACCCAAATCTTTGAATGGGATAAATCCAGCAACCATGATGACGAATGTCGAAATGAAGACGAGCAAGACACGTTTTTGTTTCTTGTTCATTTGTGAAGGGATTTCTTCGCCACTATCAACGTTGAAGTGTTTCAAATCTTCTTCACGAGTTGCATAAGTGAGAGATTTGGTTGGGTCTTTTTGAACCTTATCTGCATAACGGTATACATAGTAGGTGCTAAGTCCTGTCAATACGAACCAGAAGATTACGCGGAGCAAGAGACCTGAAGCACTGGAGATACCTGCAGTATCAGAAGCGATAACTGTCGCAAATGGGTTCAATGTTGACGCCAAACATCCGATTTGTGATCCTAAGAGGATAATAGCCACCCCTGTCAAGCTGTCAAAACCAACAGACATCATAACAGGAACAAGAAGTGGATAGAAGGCCATAGTTTCTTCACCCATACCATAAGTTGTACCACCAAGGGCAAACAATGGCATCAAGATCAAGATCAACATTTTTTCGCGGCCTTTGTATTTGCGAACGATAGAAGCAATCCCTACATCAAGGGTACCTGTTTCGTTCACAACTCCAAGGAAACCACCGACCATCAAGATGAAGAAGGCTACGTCAATCGCTGCATTGGTTGGTGCTTTACCAAGCATGGCATTGATTGGAGCCATCAGGACATCCCAAATCCCTTGAGGGTTTTGTTTCACAGATTCATAACTACCTGCTATGATGGCTCCAGCATCATCAACTTTATATTGACCAGCTGGAATGATCCAAGTTAACACTGCCATAACGGCAATGATAATCAACAATACGGAAAAAGATGAAGGCATCTTAAATCCTTTTTTCGCTTTTTCACTCATTTGTCTTCCTCCTAACGCAACAAAGTGTGAGTGATGTTTTACAAGAGTCTCTTGTAAAACGCTTACCTATAAACTTATTCTATCACAATAAGCTTTAAAATACTAGTTTTTTCCTAATTTTTCATTAGTCTTTTTGGATGATTGTTCCACTTTCAGACTCAATCAAAGCTCCAAGGTTTTCAAGTGATGTAATAACTGCTTTTCCTTCTGGGCGACCATTGACAAAGGCAATGGCAGCTTCCACCTTAGGAAGCATGCTTCCTGGTGCAAATTGGTCTTGTTTGATATATTCTTCCAATTGAGCCACATTCACATGTTCCAATTTCGCTTGGTCTGGTTTGTTGTAGTTCACAAAGACATAATCGACACCAGTCAAGACGATGAAGAGGTCTGCTTCTACCAATTCAGCCAAACGTTGAGATGCAAAGTCTTTATCGATAACCGCTTCAACACCAGTCAAGCTACCATCTGCTTCTTTCACAACCGGGATACCGCCACCACCAGCAGCTACCACGACTTGACCGTCGTTCAACAAAGTACGAATGGTATTGATTTCTTTGATATCCACTGGTTTTGGTGAAGCCACAACTTTACGCCAGCCACGACCAGCATCTTCTTTGAAAGTTGCACCTGATTTTTCAGCTTCTGCTTTTGCTTCTTCTTCTGAGTAGAATGGGCCAATTGGTTTGCTGAGGTTAACGAAAGCTGGGTCGTTCTTATCAACAACGACTTGTGTCACAACAGAAGCCACATCTTTTTCAATTCCTTCTTCAAGAAGAGCATTTTGAAGAGCGTTTTGAAGCCAGTAGCCAATGCTTCCTTCGGTCATAGCAACTAATGAATCAAGTGGGAAAGCTGGGTTCTTTTCAGAATTTGCAGCCAAATGTTGGAGCAAGAGGTTCCCTACTTGAGGACCATTTCCATGAGTGATGATCAACTCATCCCCATTTTTGATTAATTTAACTAAGTGTTTAGCTGTTTCTACAAGTGCTTTTTGTTGAGCTTGCGCAGAAGGATCAGATGAGAGAATAGCATTTCCTCCCAAAGCAACGACGATTTTTCTTGACATGAATTTTCCCTTTCTATAAAAAATAGGGGCAGGACTAAAGCTAGCAGTCCAGCCCCTATAGCTGTTGGTATACGGTTAAGTCTTAAACTTTTGGAATGTACAAGTTACCAAGAGTAGCTGCCATAACCGCTTTAATTGTGTGCATACGGTTTTCAGCTTGGTCAAAGTGACGAGCATATTTGCTGCGGAACACTTCGTCAGTAACTTCCATTTCTTCTACGCCGAATTTTTCAGCAACATCTTTACCATAAACAGTGTTTGTGTCGTGGAAAGCTGGCAAGCAGTGCAAGAAGATCAAGTCTTCGTTATCAGCTTTCTTAACCAATTCCATGTTTACTTGGTAAGGTTTCAAAAGGGCAACGCGTTCTGCAAATTTGTCTTCTTCACCCATAGATACCCAAACGTCAGTGTAAAGTACATCTGCACCTTTCACAGCTTCGTCAGCATCTTCAGTGATCAAGATATGAGCACCACTTTCTTTTGCGAATCCTTCTGCCAATTCAACAATTTCTTGTTCTGGGAAGAGTTCTTTTGGTGAGAAGATGTGTACGTTCACACCAAGGATAGCACCTGTTACAAGAAGGCTGTTTGCAACGTTGTTACGTCCGTCACCACAGTATACAAGTGTCAAACCTTCCAAACGTCCAAAGTTTTCTTGAACAGTCAAGTAGTCAGCAAGCATTTGAGTTGGGTGCCATTCGTCAGTCAAACCATTCCATACTGGAACACCTGAGAATTCAGCCAATTCTTCAACCATGCGTTGGCTGAAACCACGGAATTCAATACCGTCAAACATACGTCCAAGAACTTTTGCAGTATCTTCTGTAGATTCTTTTTTACCAAGTTGGATGTCGTTTGCACCAAGGTATTCTGGGTGAGCACCAAGGTCGATGGCTGCAGTAGTGAAGGCAGCACGAGTACGAGTTGAAGTTTTTTCAAACAAAAGCGCAATGTTTTTACCAGCTAGGTAGTGGTGTTGGATGTTGCGTTTTTTAAGGTCTTTCAAGTGAGCTGAAAGTCCGATAAGGTATTCTAACTCAGCACGTGTAAAGTCTTTTTCTGCCAAGAAGCTACGTCCTTGGAACACTGAATTTGTCATTCTAATTGTCTCCTATTTTCTTTCTAGTATTGATGAGTAAGAAGGCTGAGCTGATACACTAAGACCAGCTCGCGATTTCCTACATTAGATTTCTTCACGTTCAAACGGCATTGACATACAACGAGGTCCACCACGACCGCGAACCAATTCACTTCCGCGGATCTTGATCAAACGAAGGCCGTATTCTTCTAATTTCTTGTTGGTAACAGTGTTACGGTCGTATACGACTACCACACCTGGTGCGATTGTAAGAGTATTTGATCCGTCGTTCCATTGTTCACGCGCAGCAGCAACGATGTTGCCATCTCCACATGGAATCAAAGTAACTTTTTCAACACCAAGGTTTTCAGCAAGCAATTCAGCCAAATCACCTTTTTCTTCAACGATCTTCAATTGTTCGTTTTCGTAAGTTACAGAGAAGACGCGAAGGTTACCTTGGATTTCTGGGTGGATTGTGAATTTATCGTAGTCCACCATTGTGAATACTGTATCCAAGTGCATGAATTTACGGTTGTTAGCAAATTCGAAGGCCAATACTTTTTTGAAGCCAACGTTCTTCTTGAAGATGTTTACCAACAATTTTTCGATTGATGCAGCATCTGTACGTTGTGAGATACCAACTGCCAATACATCTTTAGAAAGGACCAACTCATCTCCACCTTCGATACGAGTATCTTCTTCACGGTTGTAGACAAGTTCAACTTTTCCACCGTAAACTGGGTGGTATTTGAAGATGTATTTACCATACAAAGTTTCACGGTTACGTGTATCTGCGTACATGTGGTTCAATGATACTGCATTACCAATTGTCGCAAACGGGTCACGTGTGAAGTACAAGTTTGGCATTGGGTCGATAGCAAATGGATAGTCAGATTCAACAAGGTCTGTCAATCCTTTTGCTTCTTCAGGAATTTCTGGAAGTTCAGCTTTTTGAACCCCTGCCATTGTTTTTTCAACCAATTCTTGGTTGTCTTCAATGCTGTGAAGCAATTCACGGATCGCAATTTTTGTTTGGCGTCCACGAATGTTCGCTTCTTCAAGGTATTCTTCGATGAACTGATCGCGAATTTCTGGAGAAGTCAATGACTCAGCAGCTAACTGTTCAAGATAAAGTACTTCAATACCTTCGTTACGAAGTGCTTCAGCAAATGCGTCGTGTTCTTTTTGAGCATCTTCCAAGAAAGGAATATCATCAAAAAGAAGACGTTCAAGGTAGTCAGGCATCAAGTTTTCCAACTCTTTACCTGGACGGTGCAAACAAACTTTTTTCAGTTTTCCAATTTCTGAGAAAACATGAATTGGGTGTGTAGACATCTATAGTCCTCCTTTTTCTTCGAGCTTGTTCATAAGCTTTATTACAATTGTTATTATATCCTTTATTGTTACCGCTTTCATGAAGGATTCTACTTTTTTAATGCAAAGAATTTGGCATTTTTTTGAATTCTTCCTATTTTTTAGTTAATATGAAGCGTTTTCTTTGCATATTTTGTCTTTTATATTGTTTTTATGAATATATATTTTTTTGAAAAAATAAAAAAGATCAACAAATTAATTGATCTCTTTAAAACTCTTTAAAAAGTAGGCTGTATCTAGAAAGGTTAATTGTTTTCTCTCATACTGTATCTTATGAGAATCGATGAGTTTCTTTAAAACTTGATTGACGGTTTCTCGGGTTGTAGCCGCTAATTTGGCCATTTCCTTCATACTGATTGGAAATGGAAGTTGATTTCCTAAACTTTCATAGTCCTTGCACAAGATAGCTAAAGATTGAACCACACGCTCACTGGCACTAGCTGTCACGACATTACGTAGACGCAACTCTTGAAATTCTAAAATTGACGAGAGCTTTCTCGTAATAAAGAGCAACTGCTCCTTACTCTCTTGGGCAGATAATTCATAGAGGTTGACGGGGATAACGAAACAACGCAAATCTGTCACCGCACTAGCTGTATAGTGGTAACGCTCATCCTGAAACATCCCACCATAAGGGAACAGGGCCCCTTTCTTGATATAATCCATATAGGAAAATTGATCAGACGAATCGAATTGCTCAATGCGAGCAAAGCCTTTTGAAAGAAGAAAAATGCGATCCCGCTTATCTCCTGCATAAAATAAAATTTGTCCTTTTTGGATATCCCTAGCATGAATTTCAACAGCTAATTTATCAAATAGCTCCACTGGCAACGCAGAGAAGGCTGGATGCGAGCGGACCAACTGGTAATCTTCCTTTGTAATCATGTCTATACTTCCTCTTATTACTATTAATTAGTATAACATATTTTTTGATAGAAAAGGGAAAGAAGCCTCTTTAAAACAGAAAAGTATTTCGAAACACCAAGTGAATTTTAAGCTACTGTGATAGAAGAAAAGAGAGTGGGACAGAAATCGGTAATTCGTTAGAATTCGATTTC
>NZ_JVSR01000050.1:0-10812 GCF_001069785.1 Streptococcus parasanguinis | reverse complement strand
ACTGCGTCTTGCTCGACAATCCAAAAATAATTGAGAGGCTAGGACTTTTGACCCAACCTCATTCTGTTCCTAGTTTTAGGGATTTTCCATTTTTATAGAGAGAAAAAGGTGTACAATGGAGGTGAAAAGGAAGGTGATTTATATGGAAGAAAGGGACGTGATTCAAGAGGCAAGGACGACGATCATCCTTCTTCAAACAGCCTTTTCTAAAGGATTCACCCCCAGTCCAGATGCCCTTCGATTTCGAGAAAATCTAGATCAGATGTTGAAAGGTTTACGAAAGGCTAGGCGGGTTGACAATCGTCTGTTGATTGAGTTAGAAAAGTTTTATCAGACCGCCAGTTTATTGATTGGTCTGGGTGGGCTAGTTTTGAACGAAGAGGCCTTTCAAGCTTGGCGAGCTTATGATCACTGGCATTACGAGGTTGTGAAGCCTCAGTTACAGGTCTATGGACCGACGGTGCTTTTGTAGTTGATGTGCCTTGAGTTTGTCCACAGATATTCAGAGGAGGTGTTGGTCATGGTAGTCCTTCATGATTTTCTACATCAGTTAACCCTATCGTTTTGGAACTTTTATTACTCGCTCTTTTTCTTATTTGAAAAATAAGAAGGATTGACCCCCTTTTACATATAGTAGAAGGGATTTTTGATGCAGAATCCTTGAAAATCTGAGGCTCTTGGATTATGATGGAGCTAATAGATGTCAAGCGTTCCCTGTGGGGAATGCAGGAAGCGAGGAAAAAAGATGGCAGAGATTTATCTAGCAGGTGGCTGTTTTTGGGGCTTAGAGGAATATTTTTCACGGATCCCCGGTGTAGAAGAGACGACGGTGGGCTATGCCAATGGCCAGGTAGAAACGACCAATTACCAACTGATCAAGGAAACGGATCATGCAGAGACAGTTCAGGTTATCTACGATCCAGACAAGATCACTCTACGCGCAATTCTGCTCTACTATTTCCGTGTGATCGATCCCTTGTCCGTTAACAAACAGGGAAATGATCGAGGTCGCCAATATCGGACGGGTGTCTATTATACAGATGAAGGAGAACGTGAGGTGATCGCCCAAGTGTTTGCGGAAGAAGAGAAGCAACTGGGCAACAAAATAGCGGTTGAACTAGAACCTTTGCGCCACTACATCCTAGCTGAGGACTACCACCAAGACTACCTCAAGAAGAATCCTGGAGGCTATTGCCATATCGATGTGACAGATGCTGAGCAGCCCTTGATTGATCCAGCAGCTTATCAGAAGCCAGATCAAGAAATCCTAAAGGCGAAACTGACAGCAGAGCAGTACCAAGTCACTCAAGAAAGCGCGACAGAACGTCCTTTCCACAATGCCTATGATCTGACCTTTGAAGAGGGCATCTATGTGGATATTACGACGGGGGAACCTCTCTTTTTTGCCAAGGATAAGTTTGCTTCTGGTTGTGGCTGGCCAAGTTTCTCTCGTCCTATTACCAAAGACGTCGTCCACTATTACCAGGACCATAGCCACGGAATGGAGCGGATCGAAGTTCGTTCCCGCTCAGGCAATGCCCATCTCGGCCATGTCTTCACCGATGGACCAAAAGACCAAGGAGGTCTTCGCTATTGTATCAATTCGGCCTCTCTGCGCTTTATTCCAAAAGAGGAAATGGAGCAAGAAGGCTATGGTTATTTGTTAAAAGCTTTGAAATAATAGAAAAAGCATCTTAGAAACTTTCCTTAGGTGAGTACGGACGTCAGCGAACTTCATAGAAGTTCCATGACTTAGTTTTGGACCTAAGGTTCCAAAACTCCCGAGTGCCTGAAACATCATTGTTTCAGGCACTTTTCTCACATCGGAAAGTTTCAGTAGATGCTTGCATCAGTTGAAAATTGTGATGATGTTTTCTGCAATACCACTTGGGTTGCCTTAGGTAAGAAAAAAATCCACATTCTGAGAGACAGAAGCCACTTTTATAAATAAGGAGCATGATTTTCAAGTTAGGGTGCTTTTTAAGGAAAATATGAAAAGGTTTTCGTTATTCTAACAAAGTATGTGTTAAAATTAGTATAAGATGTAATTAGTAGAGATGTACTGATGATGAAAGATTTAAAAAAAGAGATTGGGAAAAAAATAAAATCTACACGACTAGATAGAAAATCTACACAAGCAGATATTTGCGATGATGAAACTGAATTGACTATTCGGCAATTAGCCCGAATTGAGAATGGTCAGGCTATGCCCACTGTACCCAAATTAATATATTTAGCGAAAAAACTGAATGTCGAAGTTCAGTATTTTGTTGATATTGACAAAATTGAAATACCAAAAGATTATCTAAGGTTAAAGAAAGAATTGGTAGATAGTCCGACCTATGCGGATCGAGAACGAATTGAGCGGAAACAAGCGATTTTAGAAGAAATTGGGGAATGTTACTACGATCTTCTTCCAGAGGATGAACAATTACTTATAGATGTGATTCAAGCGCGTCTAGATATTTATAATAGTTCTGATGTGAGATATGGTTTTGCTCTTTTAGAAGAATACTTTCAACAAATCTTAAAGAAAACAATTTATACGGTTAATGATTTGTTAATTATTGAACTCTACTTTTTTTGCTGTGCTGTAGGATTAGAAGATAAAAGGTATTTTCAGGAGTTGGCTGATAAAGTAATGCTTGACATAGATTATAGGGACAAGGAATACCTGACACAGTTGGAAAAAATATTGCTTGTTTTGCTAGCTCAGTTGGAAGAAAAATGTACGCTTAAATATATTCAAACTTTCGAAGATGTAATTGATAAGACGAGACATGTTTATTACAAACCTCTTATTTATATGTTTAAAGCAAAATATATGCTCCATGTGGAAAAGAGCAAGGAGAAATCTGAGGAGTTGTATGGAAAGGCAATTACATTTGCTGAATTATTGGATGATGAAGTGCTGGTACAAAGATTATTAGAAGAAAAAAAGAACGATTTTTAGCAACCCGACGTTTAAGTCATGTTGCTTTTTTCATTTTATGTTAGACTGAAATCATAAAAAAGGCAAAGATATCAGAAAACTTTATTTCCTACAGTAGGATATATAACTGTTTGTTGAATCGGTATATTTTGGATGTTGTAGGACGATCTTTTAGTTGATTCATTTCCCAAACATTCGTTTTAGAGAAAAGGAGTTTATGATGAAAAATAGAAATTTATGGCGAACGATTTTTGCGCTTTCGGCTATGGTAACTCTGATTGGATTAGGATTTATTGCCTATAATCATTTTGTATTTCATCAACCTTTTATGAATCGGACGACAAAAGGGTTGCTTTCGGCTTTTTTCCTAAGTCTTGTCATGGTTGCGATTAGCTTGTCCAAATCAAACGATAAGAAGTGATTTGTGACCATTTATATGAATCAATCAACTGTGCAAGAGCAGGACGATGAAGCGTTTCTAAACAATGGCGCTTCTGTCCTGCTCTCTTTTTTCTCTTCTTAAAAATTGTGATACAATGAAGAGAAAGTATTTCAATGACAGCTCCATCTGTTGGTGGAGCATTGGAGAAACTAGGTAGGAAGAAGAGGTAGGAATGTTAGAGAAGTGGGAGAATGTGAAAGGGACCATCAAGACGATGGGAAAAGAGCTATCGGCGGCCTTTGATTGGGCTTTTGATCGTCTCTTTTCAAGGATTCAGCTGACCAATGAACAGTTTGTCTATGTACTCTTGTCTGTCGTTTTTATCGTGGCCAATGCCATCTTATGGGTGCAAAAATTTCAAGGCTTTCCGATCACCGCAACGGAACGGCCAGAAGTAGTGTACAAGGCAAAAACACCGGCTGATCAGATTCCTCATACAGCTCGGATCATGGCCAATGGAGATCAGCTCTATCATGATCTGGTCTATATGAGTGCACAAAAAGAAGATGGGACCTATGATTTTCATGAAAATTATGAGTATGTCAAACCCTGGCTACAAAAGGCGGATCTGGCCTTGGGTGATTTTGAGGGAACCATTGACCCGAATTACTATTTGTCAGGTTATCCCCTCTTTAATGCGCCAAGCGAAGTCGTACCAGCCATCAAGGATGCTGGTTATGATGTCATGGATTTGGGACACAACCACATCCTGGATTCAGGCCTAGAAGGGGTCTATTCGACAGCCAAGGCCTTTGAAGATGCAGGCATCACCCCTGTCGGTGTTTACACGCATGAAAAGAGAGGCCAGGCCCCCTTAGTGATCAAGGAAGTGAATGGCATCAAGATTGCTATTCTAGCCTACGCTTACGGCTTTAATGGGATGGAAACGACGCTCACTCCAGAAGAGCAGGCGGATGTCTTGTCTAATTTGGATGAAGAGCGGATGAAGGCGGAGATCCAAAAGGCAGAGCAAGAGGCAGATATTACTATCGTCATGCCCCAGATGGGAATCGAGTACCAGTTGGAGCCGACAGAAGAGCAAAAAGAGCTCTACCACAAGATGGTTTCTTGGGGAGCTGATATTGTCTTTGGTGGGCATCCCCATGTTGTAGAGCCTGCTGAAGTGGTCAATAAAGATGGTCAAAACAAGCTCATCATCTACTCAATGGGGAATTTCCTGTCCAATCAGCGTCTGGAAACCATGGGGGATGTGGAGACTGCCCAATGGACAGAGCGAGGAGTCTTGATGGATGTGACCATCGAAAAGATTGGCCGCAAGACACGGATTAAGACGGCTACTGCTCATCCAACCTGGGTTAGTCGGACTCCGAAGGGAACCTATTCTCCTGAAGGCTATGACTTGTACAAGTACCAGACCTATATTTTGGAAGATTTTATCCAGGGTGGCAAATACCGCGACAAGCTGGATGAGGAGACCAAGGAGAGAGTGGACACGGCATACCGAGAAATGAAGGAACATGTCCACTTGGACTGGCCTCAGAGTGGAAAGGAATAGAGCATGGAAGGAAATGTGAACTGGATCCCGCTTGGGATCCTAGGATTGATGGTGGTGATTTGGACAACCAAATTTCTTACGGCCATCCGCCTCAAGCAAAAGCTGAAGAAGGCTTGGGATGGAGCGCCTTTCTTTCGCAAGAAAGACACAGAAGAAAGTTTGATAGATAGTCTGGCTTATCCAGCTAAGGGAAAGACGATCGATAGCCAAGTGGATGATCAGACCTGGCATGATTTGGCTTTGGATGCGGTCTTTGATCAGCTCAACTATACCCAATCGAGCCTTGGAGCAGAGGCTCTCTATCAAAAAATGCGCCTGCTGGAATTCCAGCCTCAGGACCAGCTTCATGACTTAGAAGCCTTCTTTGAAGAGCATCCAGATTTGCGCCTCAAGGTCCAGGTCATTTTCAACCAACTGGGAAAGAAGAACCACAACATGGCGCGGAGCATTGTCGCAAATCCCGGCAAGCGTTATGCAGGTTTGCCCCTCTATCTAGCCTTGGCCTGCCTTCCTATTCTCTGTCTCTTTGCCATCCCCTTTGAGCCAGTTGGGGCCATTACCCTCTTGGTGATCAGTGTGGTCTTTAATATTGTCTTTTCGAGTTTGCGCAATTGGTCCAATAAAATCCGTCTGGACAATGTTAGCTATTTAGTTCGCATCTTTGCTTCAGCAGAACGCTTGAGCCATCTAGCCTTGCCACAACAAGAAGAACTCAAGCAAGCAGTCAAACCCTTTAAGAAAACGCGGATCCTTGCCAGTGTCTTGCAGAGTCCAACGGGGACCTCTGAGATGGAAATCATTCTCCTCTACCTTAATGTCCTCTTTTTACTCCCGCAGATCGCTCAGGTTTATATTTACAATCAGGTGAAGGCTCATCAAAAAGAGGCCCAGAAGCTTCTGGATCTGCTAGGGGAGATGGAAGTTGCTATTAGTCTCTTGCGCCACAAAAGAGATCTAGAAGTGGTCTGCCAGCCAGTCTTTACGGAGGCGGGTGGGATTGAAGGCGAGACGCTCTATCATCCCTTGCTGTCTAATCCGATTGCCAATGATGTGCATTTTCAAAAAAATATGGTCATCAGTGGAGACAATGCGTCTGGAAAATCGACCTATCTGAAAACGGTCGCCATAAATGCTATTCTGGCTCAAGGACTGGGCTTCGCCTATGGAGAAACATTGGCCCTCCCTTATGGTCATGTTTTAACGGCTATGGATGTGAGCGATGATATTGAAGTTGGAGATAGCTACTTTATCACTGAGAGTAAAGCTATTTTGCGTATGATTCAGCATCTGAAGGAGCCTGGTTTTCACTACTTCTTTATTGACGAGCTCTTTAAGGGGACCAATACCATCGAGCGGATCGGATCAGGCCTTGGGATTGTCCGCTGGTTGGCTGCCCAAAACTGCCTCTACATGATCTCCAGTCATGATATTGAGCTGGTCGCAGCCTCCGGTGAAGTCAATGATAATTACCATTTTGACAGTCGTTATGTGGATGGCAAGATCGTCTTTGACTACCAGATCAAGCCAGGGTCAGCCGTGACCAAGAATGCGGTCAATACCCTAGAAAGTCTGCATTATCCAGAGGAGATTACGCAAACAGCCAAGGACTTGATTGACCAGTATGAAGAGACGGGATACTGGTCTTTGAAAGAGATTGAAAAAGAATGAAAATGAATAAAGGAGTTTGTAAATGATCGGTTTAGGGACCCTCTATAATGCCTTAGGGGTCGTATTTGGTGGGCTTTTAGGATTGCTCATCGGTCAACGTTTGTCAGAAGATTTTCATGAGACCCTTCTGAAAGTGACAGGAGTTGCTGTTTTTGTCTTGGGCATCGCAGGGACCTTGGAAAAGATGCTGGTGGTGCATGGAAGTCATGTGGAGAGTCACGGCAGTATGATGTTGATTCTGAGTCTAGTAATCGGGACCGTTATCGGGGAACTCTTGAAGATTGAGGAGGGTTTTGAGCGCCTGGGAACCTGGCTGAAGGAAAAGACGGGCAACCAAGGCGATTCCAGCTTTGTTGATGCCTTTATGACCACGGCCTTGACCATTTGTATCGGGGCTATGGCGGTAGTCGGAGCAGTCCAGGATGGCTTGACAGGCGACACTTCGACCTTGTTGGCTAAGGCTATTCTGGATATGGTCATCGTTTTGGTTTTGACCGTTTCAAAAGGAAAGGGTGCCATCTTTGCGGTGGTTCCACTTGTGATCTTTCAGGGGGCGATTACGCTTTTGGCCCATTTGATCGCACCAATCATGACCCCACAAGCGTTGTCGAATCTCTCACTGGTCGGCTCCAGCCTCATTCTCTGTGTTGGGATCAACCTCATCTGGGGCAAACGAATCAAGGTCGCCAATCTTCTTCCGGCAGTGCTGATTGCCATTATTTGGGCCTTTCTTGGGTGAAAAATAGAAGCTAACCGGTAAAGAATGATTAGCTTTTTTGCTTGTCCTTGTAGTCTTGTTAGAAAAATGAAGGTGCTCCCAAAAAGAGGGGCATTATCTTTTTGCAAATATGGGAATTCATTTATGGAAACCCTGATTTTTGGTATGATAGTCGTAATTTCGAATAGGGAGGTTGGAGTCACCATGAGTGATTTGAATCAGACAGTTGAGTTTATTAAAGAAATCGAAAAATTAAAGTCAGTAACAAGGTTTAATAGAACCCTTGATGGACGGTTTGAAAATAGTGCCGAGCATTCCTGGCAGGGTGCGATAGCTGCGATGGTTTTTCAAGATTATTATCCTGAAAAATTGAATATGGAAAAGGTCATGTTTCTGTTATTGATTCATGATTTAGGTGAGATTTATGCCGGAGATACTTGGGTGTTTGATGATGAAAAAAAGGTTCATGCTCATGATAGAGAGCTCGCATCTATAGAAAAAACAATGAGCCTCCTTCCAGAAGCAACCTATTTGAATATGAAAAATTCGTGGTTGGAGTTTGAAAATGGGCAGAGTCCTGAGGCAAGATATGCAAGAGTGATTGATGCATTGGTACCACTGATCAATCACTTGGAAGTGTCAGAAGTAAATTATAATCCCGATCATATCCGTTCAGAGATGGTATTAGAAAAGAAAAAATTTATAAAAAGTGAGTCCAAAGAGTTATGGAAACTGACGGAAGAGTTGGTTCAGGAAAGTGTAGAAAAGGGATTATATTTATGATATCACTTGGTCTTTAGTAGCAACTTTCAGACTAAAAGTAAACCACCTGTTTTCACGGATGGTTTTGACTTGCTTGATCTGTGGTATAATGGGAACAGATAGTTTGCACCCTATGAAAGGGAAAAGGTTAGATTGTATGATTAAGTTGATTGCAACAGATATGGATGGAACCTTATTAGATGAACGAGGAGAGGTGGACCTTCCGCGCCTGGAAAGGCTATTGGACCACTTGGATCAAAAAGGGATTCGCTTTGTCATTGCGACGGGAAATGAAATCCATCGCATGCGCCATCTCTTGGGTCCTTTAGTCAAACGGGTGACTCTGGTCGTAGCCAATGGAGCTCGGATTTTTGAGGACGACCAGATGATTCTTGGAAAATTCTGGGATCGAGAACTAGTAGAGGCGGTTCTTGCTTATTTTAAGGGGCGGGAAATTTCAGACCAGCTGGTTGTGTCAGCTGTCAATGGTGGCTTTGCAAAGGAAGGAACGGTCTTTACAGAAGTTGAGAAATTCATGCAGCCGGAAGTGATTGAAGCCTTGTACAAGCGAATGAAGTTTGTTCCGGAATTGACAGCCGATTTGTTTGACCAGGTGCTTAAAATGAGCTTGGTGGTTGGCTTGGATCGTCTTGATCAAGTGAGTCGGGAAGTCCAACAGGCTTTTGGAGATCAGCTCATGGCGGTTTCGAGCGGTTTTGGCAGCATGGATCTCTTACAAGCAGGCATTCACAAGGCTTGGGGTCTGGCTCAATTAATGGAGATGTGGCAGCTTGATGCCAGCCAGGTCATGGCCTTTGGGGATAGTGGCAATGATATCGAAATGCTTGAAATGGCTGCTCACTCCTATGCTGTGGCCAATGCAGAAGCAGGAGTCAAGGCTGTTGCCAAACACCTAGCGCCGAGCCATCAGGAAGGTGGTGTTTACCAGGTGATCGAAGAGTATCTAGGATTGACCCCCTGGGAACAAGTGAAAGGAAAGAATTAGATGGCGGTACAGCTGTTAGAAGACTGGCTCTTAAAGGAGCAGGAGAAAATTGTAACAACCTATCGGGAGCTCAATCAAGAGCCTCTGAAGGAGCCGGGTTTGATCTTTATCGGAGACTCCATCGTGGAGTATTTCCCCATTCATGAACTATTACAAAGTCCCAAGCACATGGTCAATCGAGGAGTGCGAGGCTATAAGACGGATCTCCTTCGTGAGCATCTAGACGCCCATGTCTTTGGAACGGCGGTGGATCAAATCTTTCTCTTGATCGGGACCAATGATATCGGAAAAGAAATTCCTCAAAAGGAAACCTTGGACAATGTAGAAGCGGTCTTACAAGCAATTATGCGGGACTTTCCGCTTACCCACATCAACCTGATCTCGGTTCTACCGGTGAGTCAAGAAGAGCGCTACAAACAAAAGGTCTATGTGCGGACCAATGAAAAAATTCAAGCCCTTAACCAGGCCTATCACGAATTGGCCCAAGCCTACCACCAGGTCAGCTATGTCGATGTGTACTCGTCTTTATTGGATGAAGTGGGGCAGTTAGCAGAAGCCTATACGACAGATGGCCTTCATTTAAGTGTGGCTGGTTACCGCATTCTAGCCCAAGCTCTGCAGGAGACGTTATAGAGAAAAGAATAGGGAGCGAAAAAAGCCCAATCAGACAAATCTTCAAAGGAAGATTTGTTTTTTTTAAAACTTTTGGTTGACAAATGTAAATCTTAGGTGTAAAATAGCATCATAAGATTTACAAATGTAGATTTAGAAAGGAGAAGCCATGCAAATTTCCAATGCGGAATGGCGCATCATGAAGATTATCTGGATGGAAGGCAAGCAGACCAGCACGGATTTGATCGCCGTCTTGTCCGAGCGCTTTGACTGGTCGAATTCGACCATCAAGACCCTCTTGACGCGCTTGGTGGAGAAAGGCTGTCTGACCAGAGAAAAATCTGGCAAAGCCTTTGTCTACTCGGCTTTGTTGAAGCAGGACCAAAGTTTAGACTTGGTGGTTGAGGAGGTGAAAGACAAGGTTTGCTCAAAAAGAATTGTCCAGGTGCTTGAAAACTTGATTCAGGAGAGTGACTTTACGCTTGCAGATCTTAATCAGCTGCAGCAGGTCCTGGAAGAAAAGAAAGCAGAGGCTGTCGAAACAGTCCCTTGCAATTGTATGTAATAGAAAGAAGGAATTTTAATGTTTGGATTGTTGATTAGTATTGTTTGTTTACTTGGGGTTGCTTTTATTGCTTGGTGGTTCTTTGCAGAGCATGAAAAGGTAAGCGGCCACGCTCGTCAGAAATCAGGTTATCAAGAAATTGAAGTCGAAGTCATGGGGGGCTATTCGCCTGAAACCATTGTCCTGAAAAAGAATGTTCCAGCCCGGATCATCTTTAATCGCAAGGATCCATCTTCATGTCTGGCTCAAGTGATCTTTCCAGACTTTGGCGTTCATGAAGATTTGCCTTTAGGTGAAAAACATGTCATTGAAATTACGCCAGAAAAAGCGGGCGAATATGGGTTTTCATGTGGAATGAACATGATGCATGGTCAAATGATTGTGGAATAAAGGAGTAGGTATGGTAGAAAAACAAAAAGCAGTTGTGGAAAACGGAGTGCAAAAGATCCGTATTACAGCAGAAAAGGGCTATAGTCCCAAAGAATTTCAACTTCAAAAAGGGATCCCTGCTGAAATCACCTTCCATCGGGTCAATCCTTCCGGCTGTTATAAGGAAATTTTGTTTGAAGATCAGGGGATTTTAGAGCCTTT
>NZ_JVSR01000049.1:0-35917 GCF_001069785.1 Streptococcus parasanguinis | reverse complement strand
ACAATCCAAAGATAATTAAGAGGCTAGGACTTTTGTCCCAGCCTCATTTTTTATAGTTATTAACGAAACAAGATGTTTGTTATATATTGAAACGACTAAAGGATTAGTCAAAGTAAAGTAAGTCTTTGCTGGTTTCTGTGAAGAGTCCAAATCCGTCTTTTGTTACGTACCCACAATCTTCGATACGGACACCGACTTTACCTGGAATATAGATTCCTGGTTCGACTGAGAAGCACATGCCTTCTTCAAGTACCATGTCATTTCCTTCCATAATAGAAGGGAATTCATGCACGTCCATTCCGATCCCGTGTCCGAGGCGGTGGTTGAAGTACTCACCATAACCAGCTTTTTCAATGACGCTCCGTGCAGCACGGTCTACGTCATGTGCTGTTACACCTGGTTTGATCATGTCAATGGCTGCTTGTTGAGCTTCTAAAGTCAAGTGGTAGATTTCTTTTTTGAAATCATCAGGTTTTCCAACTGCAACAGTACGAGTCATATCTGACGCATAACCATTCACCATACAGCCAAGGTCAAAGAGCAAGAGAGCATTGTTTTCGACTTTATTGCTTCCAGGAATTCCGTGTGGGTTAGCTGCATTATTCCCCGTCAAGACCATAGTTTCAAAGCTCATTTCATAGCCCAAGCGTTTGATGCCAAAGTCGATTTCTGCCACGATATCGGTTTCTGTTTTATCCAGTGAGATGGCGTCAAAACCCATATTGACAGCCTTATCTGCGTATTGACCGGCAACCAACATCTTTTGGATCTCATCAGCAGATTTGATCAAGCGCATGCGGTTAATCCGTGGTGTTAAGTTAGTAAATTCCGCTTTTTCAAAGACAGTGCGCAAACCATTGTACTTGGTCAGAATCAAGTTATCATATTCAAGTGCAACAGTTTTGGCATCTGGTTTAGCGATAGCCCCTTTAATCTTTTCCCAAGGGTTTTCAGAATCCACATAGCCAACCACTTGGAAATCGACAACTGCAGTTGCCCGTTCCACTTCAAGTGCAGGAACGAAGAGAAGGGGTTCGTGGTCTGTGTAAACGAACAAGAAGAGCTGACGTTCGTGGGGATCACTGTAAAATCCAGTCAGGTAATTGATGGTGACAGGATCGGATACAACAGCGACATCTGTTTTTTCAGTTTCAAGAAAATCGACGATTTGATCTAATTTAGACATAATGCTACCTTCTTTCTATGGATCTATTTTGTCAAATTTTCCCCAAAAAAGCAAGAGTTTACAAAATTTTACCAAAATGCTTGAAAGTGTTTACAATAAGTGATAAAATAGGATTAATTAGAGAGTGAAAACGAAATTTTCAACAATGAAAGGAAATCTTATGAATACAGACGATACAGTTACAATTTATGATGTCGCCCGTGAAGCAGGGGTTTCAATGGCAACCGTTAGTCGTGTAGTAAATGGAAATAAAAACGTTAAAGAAAATACACGTAAAAAAGTTTTAGAAGTGATCGAACGCTTGGATTACCGTCCAAATGCTGTTGCGCGTGGTCTTGCTAGCAAGAAAACCACAACAGTCGGTGTTGTGATTCCAAACATCACGAATAGCTATTTCTCTACATTGGCTAAGGGGATCGATGACATTGCTGAAATGTACAAGTACAATATTGTTCTTGCAAATAGCGATGAAGACGATGACAAAGAAGTTTCAGTGGTAAATAACCTCTTTTCAAAACAAGTGGATGGGATCATTTTCATGGGCTATCACTTGACTGAAAAGATTCGCTCAGAATTTTCACGCTCTCGTACGCCAGTTGTCCTTGCTGGGACAGTAGATGTTGAACACCAATTACCAAGTGTCAATATCGACTACAAGCAAGCAACCGTTGATGCTGTTACACAGTTGGCAAAACACAACAAGAAAATTGCTTTTGTAAGCGGCCCATTGGTGGATGATATCAATGGAAAAATCCGTTTGGCGGGCTACAAAGAAGCTTTGAAAGCGAAAAAATTGAGCTATAGCGAAGGACTTGTCTTTGAATCCAAGTACCGTTATGATGAAGGTTACAACTTGGCAGAACGCATCATTGCGTCAAAAGCAACAGCTGCTTTTGTGACAGGTGATGAATTGGCTGCAGGTCTCTTGAACGGCTTGTCTGATCACGGTATCAAAGTACCAGAAGACTTTGAAATCATTACTAGTGATGATTCACAAGTAACTCGTTACACGCGTCCAAATCTATCAACGATTGGCCAACCCTTGTATGACCTTGGTGCGATCAGTATGCGCATGTTGACCAAGATCATGCACAAAGAAGAGTTGGAAGAACGCGAAGTACTGTTGTCTCATACGATCAACCAACGTGGAACGACCAAAAAATAAGGATTAGTAGACTAGAGTCTCGACTTGGGAAGACGTGTCTACTAGTCTGAGAGGTTAGAACAGAACTGTTCTAGCCTCTTTTTTATACTGCAAACAGGTAGAGACTTGCTGGGCACTCTTTATTTCGGTATAATAGAAGGTATGAAAGTTTTACTGTATTTAGAAGGAAAATCCGTATTACAAAAATCAGGAATTGGTCGAGCCTTGCAGCATCAAATGCATGCGCTTGATTTGGCTGGGATTCCGTATACGACAGATATTTTAGGAGATTATGATGTGGTGCATATCAATACCTATGGCCCACGGAGTTTCCTTTTGCTCCATGCAGCAAAGCGTCGTGGAAAGAAAGTCATCATGCATGGCCATTCAACCCGTGAGGATTTTGAAAATTCCTTTATCGGGTCTAACTTTTTTGCGCCCTTGTTTGGAAAGTATTTGGCTCACATGTACCAAAAGGCAGACTATGTGATCACGCCATCTGAGTATTCCAAACACCTGATTCAGTCTTATGGGGTGACTACACCGATTATCGCGGTTTCCAATGGAATTGATTTGGAAAAATACAAGAAGGATCCGAAAAAAGAAGAAGTCTTTCGCAAGCATTTTAATATCCAAGAAGGCCAAAAGGTTGTCATCTGTGCAGGGCTTTATTTTAAACGCAAAGGGATTGAAGATTTCGTAGAAGTGGCTCGTCGCATGCCGGATGTGCGCTTTATCTGGCTAGGTTCTATCAACAAATGGATCATTCCGCGTAAGATTCGTCGTATCGTAGAAAAGGATCATCCGAGTAATGTGGAATTCCCTGGCTACTTCAAGGGAGCGGTCTTCCAAGGGGCTATGACGGGTTCAGATGCTTTCTTCTTCCCATCTTATGAAGAAACAGAAGGGATCGTTGTTTTGGAGGCCTTGGCCAGTCATCAGCACACGGTCTTGCGGGATATTCCCGTATACAATGGCTGGATTGACGAGACGTCTTCTGAATTGTGCCATAATGTAGACGAATTTGTGGATTCCTTGAACAAGGTCTTGAACGGTCAAGTAGACAAGCGGGAGGCGGGCTACAAGGTCGCTGAAAGTCGTTCGATCGACTTAGTGGCTTATCAATTGGTCGAAGCCTATCAAACAGTTTTGGAGATGTAAGATGCGTGTAGGGTTATTTACAGATACCTATTTCCCGCAAGTTTCGGGAGTGGCGACCAGTATTCGGACGCTCAAAACAGAATTAGAAAAATTGGGTCACACAGTCTTTATCTTTACGACAACGGATAAAGATGTCAACCGATATGAAGATTGGCAGATCATTCGGATTCCAAGTGTGCCTTTCTTCGCCTTTAAGGACCGCCGCGTTGCTTATCGTGGATTCTCAAAGGCGCTTGCCATTGCCAAGCAATACCAGCTGGATATTATCCATACCCAGACTGAGTTTTCACTGGGCCTTTTGGGAGTGTGGATTGGACGCGAATTGCGGATTCCAGTCATTCATACCTACCATACCCAGTATGAGGACTATGTCCGCTATATTGCAAGAGGCATGGTCATTCGCCCAAGTATGGTCAAATACATTGTGAGAAGTTATATGAATGATCTGGACGGAGTGATCTGTCCAAGTGAGATCGTCTATGACTTGCTCCAAAAGTACAAGGTCAAGGCAGAAAAACGCATTATTCCGACAGGGATTGATTTGGCCAAGTTTGACCGGCCAGAAATCACTCCGACAGAGACAGCAGCCCTTCGTGAAAAATATGAAGTCGCAGAAGATGAAACGCTTTTACTGAGTCTGTCGCGGGTTTCTTATGAAAAGAATATTCAGGCTGTTATTGCGGCCCTTCCTGATGTCCTCAAGGTCAATCCAAAAGTTAAGTTGATCGTGGCTGGAGATGGTCCTTATTTGGATGATTTGAAAAAACAAGCGGCGAAACTGGGGATTTCAGATGCGGTTGTCTTTACAGGGATGATCCCACCAAATGAGACAGCTCTCTACTATAAAGCGGCTGACTTCTTTATTTCAGCTTCAACGAGTGAGACGCAAGGGTTGACTTATTTAGAGAGTATTGCAAGTGGTACCCCGATCATCGCTCATGGCAATCCTTATCTCGATCATGTGATTGATGACCCTATGTTTGGAAAGCTCTTTTATGAAGAGAGCGATCTGGCACAAGCGATTCTTGAAGCGATTGAGGAGATGCCTCCAATCGATGAGACCAAGTGGGCAGAAAAGATTGATGATATTTCTGCAGCAACCTTTGGTCGTCGGGTCTACGAATTTTACCTGGATAAAATCATTTCTAAAGACTTTTCAAATGATTTGAATCCTGAGCAAAGCCGGGTTAAGCGGATGTCTAAGACCATTGTGAAAATCCCGACCAAGGTGATTGCTCTTCCGGTCAATGGATCTGTGAAGATGATGAAGGCTTCGGTCAAACAAGTGAAGAAAATCCGTAAAATCACGCATTTCTTTGATTGAAAATGAAACTTTTTCTTGCAAAATTTTTCAATCGTGCTATAATAACTGACAGAGACATATCAAATCTAGGAAATCTGATAGAGAGCGCGTGGGGCTGGAAATCGCGTAGAGGATAGGTTTGGGACTACTCGATATACTTTTATGCAAACATAAAACGGTGGCTACGTTAGAGCCAATCAGAGGTGTCCCTCTTTTTTGAGGAACATAAATGAAGGTGGAACCACGTTGCGACGTCCTTTCGAGGAGGTCGCTTTTTTGATTTCTTCATGAAGACATCAAAAGGAGTGACGATTCCAATGTTCAAAGACACCTCCCACCCATTTAGCTACTAAAAACTTTATAAGGAGAAAATCATGATTAAGATTACTTTCCCAGATGGCGCTGTTCGTGAATTCGAATCTGGCGTTACTACTTTTGAAATTGCCCAATCTATCAGCAATTCTTTGGCTAAAAAAGCCCTTGCTGGTAAATTCAACGGCAAATTGATTGACACAACTCGTGCCATCACCGAAGATGGAAGCATTGAAATCGTGACACCTGATCACGAAGACGCTCTTCCAATCTTGCGTCACTCAGCGGCTCACTTGTTTGCCCAAGCAGCTCGTCGCCTCTTCCCAGATATCCACTTGGGTGTCGGTCCAGCCATCGAAGATGGTTTCTACTACGATACAGACAACCAAGCTGGTCAAATCTCTAACGAAGACCTTCCTCGTATCGAAGAAGAAATGAAGAAAATCGTTAAAGAAAACTTCCCATCTATTCGTGAAGAAGTGACTAAAGATGAAGCGCGTGAAATCTTTAAAAATGATCCATACAAATTGGAATTGATCGAAGAACACTCTGAAGACGAAGGTGGTTTGACCATCTACCGTCAAGGTGAATACGTGGATCTCTGCCGTGGCCCACACGTCCCATCAACTGGTCGCATCCAAATCTTCCACCTTCTTAACGTTGCTGGTGCTTACTGGCGTGGTAATAGCGACAACGCGATGATGCAACGGATCTATGGTACCGCTTGGTTTGACAAGAAAGACTTGAAGAACTACCTTCAAATGCGTGAAGAAGCCAAAGAACGTGACCACCGTAAACTTGGTAAAGAATTGGATCTCTTCATGATTTCTCAAGAAGTTGGTCAAGGTCTTCCATTCTGGTTGCCAAATGGTGCGACCATCCGTCGTGAGTTGGAACGCTACATCGTTGATAAAGAAGTAGCAGCAGGCTACCAACACGTCTACACTCCACCAATTGCTTCTGTAGAACTTTATAAAACTTCAGGTCACTGGGATCACTACCGTGAAGACATGTTCCCACCAATGGATATGGGGGATGGAGAAGAGTTTGTTCTTCGTCCAATGAACTGCCCTCACCACATTGAAGTCTACAAACACCATGTGCATTCTTACCGTGAATTGCCAATCCGTATCGCTGAAATCGGTATGATGCACCGTTATGAAAAATCTGGTGCTTTGACTGGTCTTCAACGTGTGCGTGAAATGTCTCTGAATGATGGTCATACTTTTGTGGCTCCAGAACAAATCGAGGAAGAATTCAAGAAGATCCTTCAATTGATCATCGATGTGTATGAAGACTTTAACTTGACAGATTACCGTTTCCGCTTGTCTTACCGTGATCCTGAAGACAAACACAAATACTTTGACAACGATGAAATGTGGGAAAATGCTCAACGCATGTTGAAAGCAGCCGTTGATGATATGGGTGTTGAGTACTATGAAGCAGAAGGGGAAGCAGCCTTCTACGGACCAAAATTGGATATCCAAGTGAAAACAGCTCTTGGTAAAGAAGAAACCCTATCTACCATCCAATTGGACTTCTTGCTTCCAGAACGTTTTGATCTTCATTACATCGGAGCAGATGGGGAAGAACACCGTCCAGTCATGATCCACCGTGGGGTTATCTCAACCATGGAACGCTTTACTGCGATCTTGATTGAAAACTACAAGGGAGCTTTCCCAACCTGGCTTGCTCCTCACCAAGTAACTCTTATCCCAGTTTCTAACGAAAAACACGTGGACTACGCTTGGGAAGTGGCTAAGAAACTTCGTGACCGTGGTGTTCGTGCCGATGTGGATGAACGCAATGAAAAAATGCAGTTCAAGATCCGTGCTTCTCAAACTCAAAAGATTCCTTACCAATTGATCGTTGGGGACAAGGAAATGGAAGATAAGGCTGTAAACGTGCGTCGTTATGGTCAAAAAGAAACAGAAACCATGTCAGTGGATGCATTTGTAGAATTGATTCTTACAGATATTGCAAATAAATC
Organism: Streptococcus parasanguinis; assembly: GCF_001069785.1. GTDB lineage: Bacteria > Bacillota > Bacilli > Lactobacillales > Streptococcaceae > Streptococcus > Streptococcus parasanguinis_T. Next base: position 28,821 of record NZ_JVSR01000049.1, on the reverse strand, counting down.
CCGTGTTGAGAAATAAAACGATCACAGTCTGAGAAACATTTTTCAGTAAGAAAAAGCAACAACTATTTCAGTTGTTGCTTTTCTATTTTGTTTAACCTGAGTTAGTAGTGATCGGTCAAACCACCACAAATAGTATTCTCATCAACAATCCTTTCTATCCATTAACTTTTGGATATAGGATATCCTCCCAAGATTTGCTTCCATGAGTTAGATAAGTTGACTATCCTCAATCCTTGTCTGCTTCATTTTCTTTTACGAGATCGTTTTGTGAATCTTTTTCAGAGAGTTTTTGATCGATATACTTGTCAATGTTTTCGTAAAATTCCTTGGTCGTCTCACTGTCTAATTTTGTCGAATTATGGACTTGATTGACTTTCAATTGAACAGATTGAATACCGTAAGAGTCTTGTTTTTGGCGAATGGTTTCTAATTCTTCTTCTGAAATCGGATCTCCAACAACTGTCAAGACCAATTCATTGCTACTTGACTTGTAGACTTGATTAATGATCGTATGATTGGCGAACTCTTTTCCTACAAACTGTTTGATCCCTTCTTTTCGTGCTTGATCCATCGTCAGAGTGACTGCTGAATAGCTGGCTGGAAGGACCAATAAAACAATTAAGGATATCAACCCAATTTTCATTTTCATGTTTAGCTCATTAAATGAACTTAAGGGAGATTGTCTCATCAAAATTCTTGTTCCAACAATATTGATTAGCATGATAAAGACACAGTTGATCAAGAAAAGATAGAGAGCCCCAAATAAAAATCGTACATTTCCATTAGCTAAACCATAACCTGCAGTGCAGATAGGTGGCATCAGAGCTGTTGCAATGGCTACTCCTGGCACGATATTGTTTGCTTCTTTTTTCCTTGAACCAATGACACCTGCTATCCCACCCGCAATAGCAATGAGAACATCCCAAATGGTTGGAGAGGTTCGTGCAATCAATTCGCTACTTGCATAAGATAAGGGAGAAATCCAGAAATATAGAGTCGAGACAAGCAAACTGACCAATACTTGAGTAAATAAAACCCCTAGAGATTGCTTGATTAAACGCGTATCAAAAATAGCTAAACCAAACCCCAGTCCAATAATCGGTGTCATAAGAGGGGAAATCAGCATGGCTCCAATAATGACAGCTGTTGAATTCATATTTAGACCTATAGAGGCAATAAAAATCGAACACATCAAAATCACTGTATCTCTTAATCGAACATGAAGGTCATCATATAGTTTCTCGCGGAATTCACGTGTTGAATAGTTTCCGGACATTGGTTACTCCTTTTATTTCATATAATCTTGTTTCTGCATGGATGATGGTAGAGAGACTTCTGTCCAAACTGACATGTTTTTAATTCTCATTTGTAATTCTTTTGAACATTATCTTTTAAATATCCATCAGTCCATCCTGCATATTATATCAAAAATTTTACATTCTTTCTCTGAAGAAATCTATCAATTGAACAGATAGAGAAAGTCAGAAATTTTAGATTCCTTATTCAAAGAAGGAGAACGGTATCTCCTCTGAAAGTAGATACCGTTTTAATGTTTAAAGATGATGAGTTTGTAGCAGCAATCCTAGCTGATATCTCCAACAAATCACGTGTTGAGAAATAATGAAAAAATAAAAAGATTGAGATGTCATGATCTCAATCTTTTTGCTTTGTCTTATTGGAAAGTCCAGCAATTGAGACTCCACATTTCTTCATAAGTTTGATATAATAAGAAGATAGAGATTGATAAGGAAAAGTAGCATTAGAAACAGGTATGTAAGATGAAAAAAATATTAGTAGTTGATGATGAAAAACCAATTTCAGATATTATCAAATTTAACATGGCAAAAGAAGGCTATGAAGTCTTGACGGCCTTTGATGGTCGGGAAGCTTTAGAGGTCTTTGCGGCTGAAAATCCGGATATTATTATTCTAGATTTGATGCTACCAGAGATTGATGGTTTGGAAGTGGCGCGGACGATTCGTAAGACCAGCAATGTGCCGATCATTGTCCTATCCGCTAAGGATACGGAATTTGATAAGGTCATCGGGCTTGAAATCGGTGCGGATGACTATGTAACCAAACCCTTCTCAAATCGGGAATTGCAAGCGCGTGTGAAAGCCCTGTTGCGTCGTTCTGAGTTTGCGGCTGATCCTCAGCTTGAAAATGAGGCCGATACGGAAATTGTCATTGGTGATCTTCACATTCTTCCAGATGCCTTCTTGGTTCAAAAAGGCAACAAAGAATTGGACTTGACCCATCGTGAGTTTGAATTGCTCTATCACCTTGCGACCCATGTCGGTCAAGTGATGACCCGTGAACACCTTCTTGAGACGGTGTGGGGCTATGATTACTTTGGTGATGTTCGGACAGTGGACGTGACAGTTCGTCGTTTGCGTGAAAAAATCGAGGACACACCGGGACGTCCAGAATATATCTTGACCCGCCGTGGTGTCGGATATTATATGAGAAACAATGATTGATCAACTAAAACAATTTGTAATGTCGTCGAACTTTGTCTTTGTTCTGATTACGGTTGGGTTTATCATTGTGGTAGCCTTGCTTTTGCTAGAAAACCGTAGGGACAATATCAAGCTCAGACAATTAAACGCCAAAATTAAGGATCTGATTGCAGGGGACTATTCCGAAGTGGTCGACATGCAAGGAAGTCCAGAACTGACGGATATGACCAATAGTATCAATGATCTGTCGGAGGTTATTCGCCTGACGCATGAAAACTTGGAACAAGAAACCAAGCGTTTGACCAGTATCCTTTCTTATATGACAGATGGGGTGCTTGCGACCAACAGACGCGGTCAGATCATCATGGTCAATGAAATGGCAGCCAAGCAATTGAATGTTAATCCAGATGAGGTGCTCAATACCAGTATTCTGGATTTGCTTTCGCTTGGAGATGACTATGATCTGCGAAGCTTGATTACAGAAGTACCAGAGTTGACCATCGATTCCCAGGATGAAAATGGGGAATACATAAGTCTTCGTGTGCGCTTTGCTTTGATTCGTCGCGAGTCAGGTTTTATCTCTGGTCTGGTAGCTGTTTTGCACGATACGACAGAGCAGGACAAGGAAGAGCGGGAGCGTCGCCTCTTTGTCTCCAATGTGAGTCATGAATTACGGACTCCTTTGACCAGTGTGAAATCCTATCTGGAAGCCCTGGACGATGGCGCTTTGTCAGAGCCGGTAGCACCAGATTTTGTCAAGGTTTCGCTCAATGAAACCAACCGCATGATGCGCATGGTCACAGATCTATTGAGCTTGTCACGAATTGATAATGAAACCAGTCAGTTGGACATCGAGTTGACCAACTTTACGGCCTTTATTACCTTTATTTTAAACCGGTTTGATAAGATCAAGAGTCAATCGCAAGAAGATACCAAGAAGTATGAACTGATCCGTGAATATCCAATCACCCCGATTTGGGTTGAAATTGATACGGATAAAATGACCCAGGTAATCGACAATATCTTGAACAATGCCATCAAATACTCACCCGATGGTGGGAAAATCAAGGTAGGGATGAAAACAACAGATGCCCAGTTGATTATCTCCATCTCAGATGAGGGCTTGGGAATTCCCAAGAAAGACTTACCACGCATTTTTGATCGCTTTTACCGAGTGGATAAGGCGCGTAGCCGGGCCCAAGGTGGGACTGGTCTGGGCTTAGCCATTGCTAAGGAGATCATTAAGCAACACAAGGGCTTTATTTGGGCCAAGAGTGAATATGGTAAGGGATCTACCTTTACCATTGTCTTGCCGTACGACAAAGATGCGATTAAAGACGACTGGGATACAGAAGAGGAAGAATAAGGAGTCAATGACAGAAGAGGGATTTAAGTACAGTATTTTAGCTTCAGGTTCTAGTGGAAATTCTTTCTACCTTGAGACACCAAAGAAAAAACTGCTCATTGATGCAGGTCTATCAGGGAAAAAGATTACGGGACTATTGGCTGAAATTGATCGCAAACCAGAAGATTTAGATGCCATTCTGATTACGCACGAACACTCAGACCATATCCATGGTGTGGGTGTTTTAGCGCGAAAATATGGCATGGATCTATATGCTAATGAAGCAACTTGGAAGGCTATGGAAGGCACCAAATATCTAGGGAAAGTCGATGATGCTCAAAAGCACATCTTTGAAATGGGGAAGACCAAGACATTTGGCGATATCGATATCGAAAGTTTTGGGGTCAGTCACGATGCTGCAGCCCCTCAATTCTATCGCTTTATGAAGGATGGCAAGAGCTTCGTCATGCTGACGGATACGGGCTATGTGAGTGATCGCTTAGCAGGAATCGTCGCGGATGCGGATGGCTATCTAATTGAGTCCAACCATGATGTAGAAATTCTTCGAGCAGGTTCGTATGCTTGGCGTTTGAAGCAACGGATCTTGTCTGATCTGGGTCACCTTTCAAATGAAGATGGGGCAGATGCCATGATCCGGACCTTGGGAAATCGCACCAAGAAGATTTATCTGGGGCATTTGTCAAAAGAGAACAATATCAAAGAATTGGCCCATATGACCATGGAGAACCAACTGGCCAGAGCAGATCTAGCTGTCGGTCACGATTTTGAGGTGCTGGATACATCACCAGACACCGCGACCCCTTTGACGAAGATATAAGATGGAAAACCACCTGCGGGTGGTTTTTTGATGGCTGTTGAAAATCCCGATATCTAGTGATGAATTTGCTCTTTACCCTAAATTCGTGTATGATAGGAAAGAACAAATTCTGAGTGAGAGTCACGAAAGAAGAGGAGAGATAATAAATGAAAAAAATGATGTTATTACTGGCTAGTTTGGTTGCTTTAACAGCTTGTAGTCAGTCTAAGCAAGATACGAAAGAGTCGACTTCCAATCAAACGACGAAGGAAACAAAAGTATCAGAGTCTTCTAAAGAAGAAAAAGGTTTGAAATTTGTAGTAGCACCTCAGTATGAAGGTAAAAGATTTGAGCTAATTGAGTTAGGAAAAAAATTGGTCAAGGACCATCCTGAACTCGGAAGTGAAGGTAATATGGCGCTCTACTTCACGGGAGCTATTTCTGAAGGAAGAGCAGCGCTCATGTTGGTCAATAAGACAGATATGGATATCAAGAAAGATTTGAATTTTTCAATTTCTTGGTCTTATGATGGAAAGACTATTTTTGATAATCAAAAGGTAAGTTATTTCATCACGGATAGCGGCGAATTACCTTCTCATACAGCAACTTTGATATTGTTGCCACTGAATGAGGAACAATTGGGAATTGTAGATGGAATGTCAGATCCATCTAAGATGAAGCTTCAAATGTCAGATGTGAACGCTGTAGAGTGATTACGAAAAAAGAATCATACAAAGGAGAAGTAAATGCGCCTTGTTTATCTTACGATTGGTTTTGTGTCTTTGGGATTAGGAATTATTGGGATTCCATTACCGATTTTACCGACGACTCCCTTTTTATTGCTATCGATGGCCTGCTTTGCTAAAAGTTCCAAACGCTTTGAAGAGTGGCTCTACCAAACCAAGCTTTATCAAACCTATGTAGCGGATTACCGAGAGACCAAATCGATTGCCAAAGAACGGAAGAAATGGATCCTTCTTCAGATCTACATTCTGATGGGGATTTCGATCTTTCTGGCACCGATTATTTGGGTGAAGCTTGCTCTAGGGGCTTTGACGATTTTTATCACCTATTATCTCTTAAAAGTGATCCCTAATAAGCCTGAAAATCCAACAGAAGAAAATCCTGATTAAAAATGGAGAATTCAGGCCCTAGAACTAGGAAAAGAAGTGCGTTCGTGCTTCTTTTTTGGTATACTTAAGAGTATGAATTTATTAGAAAGTAGGCTTCCCATGGAGAAATTACAAGCCCTGTTATCGGAACGGTTTCAGATCGTTTTTTCAGATAGCAGTTTATTAGATACAGCTTTTACGCACACCTCTTATGCCAATGAGCACCGCCTCTTAAAAATTTCACATAACGAACGTTTGGAATTTTTAGGAGACGCTGTTCTTCAATTAGTTATTTCCGAATATTTGTATAAGGAACACCCCAACAGACCGGAGGGAGATTTGTCCAAATTCCGTTCTATGATTGTCCGTGAAGAAAGTCTGGCTGGTTTTTCTCGAGATTGCCAATTTGACCATTTCATCAAACTAGGCAAGGGCGAAGAAAAATCTGGTGGTCGGGACCGCGATACGATTCTTGGCGATTTATTTGAAGCCTTTTTAGGTGCTCTTTTACTGGATCAAGGAGTGGAAGCAGTCAAACGCTTCATCTACCAGGTCATGATTCCAAAGGTTGAAACGGGTCAATTTTCTCAAGTCATTGACTACAAGACCCGCCTGCAAGAACTGTTACAGGTTCACGGAGATGTGGAGATCCAGTACCAAGTGGTTAGCGAGTCCGGTCCAGCTCATGCCAAAGAGTTTGAAGTAGAAGTGTTCGTGAACGGTCAAACGATGGGACATGGTCATGGTCGTTCCAAGAAATTAGCGGAGCAGGAAGCAGCCCGCAATGCAGTTGAAACGAGGAATGATTCCCCATGTATCTAAAAGAGATTGAAATCCAAGGCTTTAAATCCTTTGCGGATAAGACAAAAGTCGTATTTGACAAAGGGGTCACTGCCGTTGTAGGGCCTAATGGATCTGGAAAATCAAATATCACGGAGAGCTTGCGCTGGGCCCTGGGGGAATCCAGTGTCAAGAGTCTACGTGGGGGCAAGATGCCCGATGTCATTTTTGCAGGGACAGAATCGCGAAAACCGCTGAATTATGCCTGTGTCACAGTTGTCTTAGATAACCAAGATGGTTTTATCCAACAGGCAGGGAAAGAAATTCGTGTCGAACGGCATATTTATCGTTCAGGAGACAGCGAGTACAAGATCGATGGCAAGAAAGTACGTCTCAGAGATGTTCATGATTTGTTCATGGATACGGGATTGGGACGGGATTCTTTCTCCATTATCTCCCAAGGTCGGGTAGAGGAGATCTTTAACTCCAAACCGGAAGAACGCCGGGCAATCTTTGAAGAAGCTGCAGGTGTCTTGAAATTTAAGACGCGGCGCAAGGAAACCGAGACCAAACTCAACCAAACCCAGGAGAATTTGGACCGTCTGGAGGATATCCTCTATGAATTAGAAGGACAAATCCAACCTCTTGAAAAGCAAGCGACTGTCGCTCGCCGTTTCTTGGAATTAGACCAAGAACGGCAGGTTCTCTTGCTGGATGTTTTAGTTGCTCAAGTCGATTTGACAAAGGACCTTTATGAAAAGGCTGATCAAGAAGAAAAAGCCATTCAAGAACAGTTGGCTTCTTATTACCAACGTCGTCAGGTCTTAGAAGAAGATAATGTACGTATCAAGAAAGCCCGCCATCAGTTGGATGAAAGCTTAGCTGAGGACCAGGCCAGCTTACTTGAGGTCACTCGTTTGATCAGTGATTTGGAAAAGCAAATCGAAGTAGCTAAGTTGCAATCGAGTCAAGCAGCCCATAGTCGCAGGGAAAATCTTGAGCGGCTGGATGCTGTTTTGGCACGTCTGGAAGAAGCGAAACAAGAGCTGGCGCAAAAACAAGAGACGCTAGCTGTGCTCCAACAAAGACTGACAGAGAACCGTCAGCAACAAGAAGAGTTGGAAAAAGAATTAGCCAACTACGAAGAAGATCCGGAACAAGTCATTGAGCATCTACGCGAGCAGTATGTCGCACTCTTGCAGACAGAGGCTGAAAAATCGAATGAGCGGACAGCGATTGAGAGCCGAATCCAGGCACTCCTGCAAGAATCTAGCCATCGTGAAGAGGATTTGACCAAGGCACAAACAAACTTTGAAGCTGCCAAGGAAAAAGAAGTCCGACAATTGGAAGAGTTGGATCAGGCACAAGCGACGGTCAAAGGCCTATTAGCAGAATACCAAGAGCAATTGGTAAAAGTGGAGCAGGCCAAAGCTGCCTACCAAGAGGCTCAAACGGCCATGTTTGACCTGATGGATGAGAGCAAAAACAAACGGGCGCGGATCAATAGCTTGGAAGCCATTCAGAAGAACCATAGTAACTTCTATGCAGGCGTCAAGAGCGTTTTGCAAGAAGCAGAACGGTTAGGAGGCATCTGTGGGGCTGTTAGTGAGAATTTGAGCTTCTCAAAAGACTATCAGACGGCGCTTGAAATTGCTCTGGGAGCTAGCAGCCAACAGATCATTGTCGAGGATGAAAAGGCCGCAACGCGAGCGATCGATTTCTTGAAACGCAATCGCTTGGGACGGGCAACTTTCCTTCCGCTCACGACGATCAAAGCTCGTCAACTATCTCCTCGGAATCTAGAATTGATTCAAGCCAGTGCAGGATTTCTAGGAATTGCGAGTGACTTAGTGACCTATGAGCATCGTTTTGAACAGATTTTCCAAAACTTGCTTGGAGTAACGGCCATCTTTGATACAACGGAGCATGCGCGTGAGGCAGCTCGTAAAGTCAACTATCAAGTTCGGATGGTGACCTTGGATGGGACCGAATTGCGGACCGGAGGATCGTATGCCGGTGGTGCCAATCGCTCCCAAAATACGGTCTTTGTTAAACCAGAATTGGATAGTTTGAAGCAGGAAATGCAAGCTCTGGATGCTCGTTTGAGAGAAGCAGAGCAGGAGGTAGAGACCAAGGACAATCTGCTCAAGCAGGCGCAAGAATACTTGGCTTCTATTCAAAATCAGGGTGAGCAAGCACGTCTGGAGCAACAGCGGGCCCAATTGGCCTACCAACAAAGCCAAGAGCAACTGAAAGAAATTCAGGAACTCTTAGAAGCTTTGCAGTCAGAATTGGCAACAGATGCGACCCAATCTCTCCAAGAAGAGCTGGAGTCCCTTACTGAGCAATTGGCAGAAATTGAGCTTCAAAAAGAAAACTTGAACCGCGATATTGAAACCATGAAGTCGGACAAAGATGTTCTGCAACAAAAAGTACAGAACTTGCAAGAGCAATTGGCAGAACTGCGACTTCAACAGACGGAATGGTTGAGCCAACAAAGCTATGAGCAAACAGATGCTCGTCGCTTGGAAGAAACGATCTCCCAGTTGGAAGTAGAAGAGCATCAGTTGCAATTGCTGATTGAACAAGGCGAGGCCAAAGTTCAGACAGTGGATGTGGAGCAGCTAGCCAACCAATTGACGCAGGCACAAGCCAAGAAAACGGACTTGGAACAAGGAGTCATTCGGAAACGCTTTGAGCTGGATGATTTGGAAGGACAGGCCGAAGATGTGGCAGAACAGATGGAACAAGCGCGCAAGAAAAACGAAGAGTGGATTCGTCAACAAGCCAAGGCTGAAGCGACACGTGAAAAGCATGCGGATCGTTTGAACAAGCTCTTAACGCAAATTACCGATGAATTCATGCAAAGCTTTGACCAAGCCAAAGAACAGGCCAAACCTGTTGAAAATCTTGCAGCAGCTGAAAACCAGCTCAAGAGCATCGAAAAAGATATTAAGGCACTTGGTTCAGTCAATGTGGGTGCGATCGAGCAGTACGACGAGGTGAAGGGGCGCTTTGATTTCCTTTCCAGCCAGCGTGAGGATGTCTTGGCTGCGAAAAACATGCTTCTGTCTACCATCAACGACATGAATGACGAAGTCAAGGAACGCTTTAAATCAACTTTTGAAGCCATTCGTGAATCCTTTAAAGTCACTTTCCGTCAAATGTTTGGTGGGGGTTCTGCTGATTTGATTCTGACAGAGCCAGATCTTCTGACAGCTGGTGTTGAAATTTCTGTACAGCCACCTGGTAAAAAGATCCAATCCTTAAACCTTATGAGTGGTGGAGAAAAGGCCTTGTCTGCCTTGGCTCTCTTGTTCTCGATTATTCGTGTCAAGACTATTCCATTTGTCATTCTGGATGAGGTAGAGGCTGCCCTAGATGAGGCCAATGTCAAGCGCTTTGGGGATTATTTGAACCGCTTTGATAAGGAAAGCCAATTTATTGTCGTGACGCACCGGAAGGGAACCATGTCGGCTGCAGATTCCATCTATGGTGTGACCATGCAGGAATCAGGGGTTTCTAAAATCGTCTCAGTAAAATTGAAAGACTTAGAAAATGAAGAATAATGATATTAAATTGATCGCTACGGATATGGATGGAACCTTTCTAAATGACCAACATCAGTACGATCAAGACCTTTTACGCAAGGTATTAGCAAGCTGCAAAGAAAAAGGCATCTATTTTGCTGCTGCGAGTGGCCGTGCCCTCCTTTCTCTCAAATCCCTATTTAAAGGATTTGAGGACCAGATGATTTTCATTGCTGAAAATGGTAGTGTGGTAGAATTTCATGGAGAAGATCTCTACGAAGCGACTATGTCCAAAGACTTTTATTTGGGTGTTTTTGAAGCTTTGAAATCCTCACCTTATGCAGACCCCAATAAACTGCTTTTGACGGGGAAAAAAGGAAGCTATGTCTTAGAATCAGTAGATCCCGACTATCTGGCCTTGAGTCAGCACTATAATGAAAACATTCAAAAAGTGAAAAGTCTAGCGGATATTCAGGATGAAATTTTCAAATTGACCACCAACTTTGATGCAGCTCTTGTTCTTGAAGGTGAGCAATGGGTCACTGAGAATATCCCCGGTGTCAAAGCGATGACGACAGGTTTTGAATCGATTGACATTGTCCTCGATTATGTCGATAAGGGAGTTGCCATTACCGCCTTAGCGGATAAACTAGGGATCTCGATGGATCAGGTGATGGCTTTCGGGGATAACTTAAATGACCTCCATATGATGCAAGTCGTGGGCCATCCTGTAGCGCCAGAAAATGCACGTCCTGAAATCTTGGCCATTGCTGAAAAAGTCATCGGCCACCATGCGACGGGTTCTGTCCTCCGCTACATGGAGGAAATTGTATGAGTCAGATTTCCTTGATTGCGCTGGATTTAGATGGGACCCTTCTCAATTCAGAAAAAAAGATCTCCCCTCGCAATAGAGCAGCCCTCTCTGCTGCACAGGCCCAAGGTGTCAAGGTGGTTCTAACCACTGGTCGTCCCTTGAAAGCCGTGGATTTTCTTTTAGAAGAATTGGGAACAGCAGGCCTTAAAGAAGAGTATACGATTACTTTCAACGGTGGTCTAGTGCAGCGAAATAATGGAGAAATCCTCTCAAAAGTTGTCTTGGCACCAGAAGATGTCGCAACCATTCATGATGAAACAGCCCGTCTAGGCCTTCCGCTGGATGCTATCAGTGAGGGAAGGGTTTATGAGATTCATGCAGATCGAAAGTCTCTCTATTCCCTTTACAATCCCTACCTGAACTTTATTGAGACAGATTTTAAAGATCTGCCATCCACGATATCTTACAACAAGTGTGTGACAGCCGTTGATCAAGACTTTTTAGATGCAGCGATCAAGCAGATCAAGCCGGACTTATTTCAAGACTATGAAATTTTTAAATCTCGGGAAATGTTGTTGGAATGGTGCCCTAAAAATGTTCACAAGGCAACAGGTTTAGAGGCACTGGCAGCTATTTTGGGCCTTAAGGCTGATCAAGTCATGGCCTGTGGGGATGAAGCCAATGACCTGTCTATGATCCAGTGGGCTGGACTGGGAGTTGCCATGGGCAATGCGATTCCAGCAGTGAAGGAAGTTGCAGCGCTTGTGGCCCCTGTGACCAATGACCAGGATGCCGTCGCATGGGCAATTGAAAATTATGTGCTAAAGGAGAGTGAATAAATGGGATTATTTGATCGTTTATTTGGAAAAAAAGAAGAAACTGAAAAAGTGCTTCCGTCTTCGGAAGAAGTGACGGAAAGTACTGAGGTTGAAGAAACTGTCAAAGAGGAGCCGACGGCTACCCAAAATGACAAGGAAGAGCAAAAAATCGCTGATATGGAGGCTTACTACCAAGAGCTCAAAGCGCGAATTGCAGCCACTCATCAACCTGTTTCAACCGTTGCTCAAGAAGAGCCGGCAGAGGAACCTCTTGTTGAAGAAATAGGAACTTCAGAGACTCCTGAAGTTCAAGAACCGGTAGAGGAGTCTCCAGTTGCCTTTGAACCTGCTCAAACAGAAGCAAGTCCTGAAGAAGTTTCACCACTAGCTGATGAAACAGAGCAGACTGAGCCTCTTGAAGAAGTGAAAATTGAAGCGGAAGAAACTGAAGATGGTGAGGAAGCTGATGGGGCTAATGGTTCAGAAATGGAAGAAGAGTCACCGATTGCCTTTCCATCATCTGACGCTGAGCTAGTAGAAGCGAGCACGACAGAAGAGGAGTCTCCAGAACTAGTAGAAGCTCAGGATGAGGTTTCAGAACCTGAAGTATCAGAAGCGATTGCTCAAGTGGAGGAAACTTCAGAAGTGGCAGAAGCCGAGTCCAGACTTCCTCAAGGAGAAGCTGCATCAACCGTTGAGGAAAGAACTGTTGAAGAGGCAGAAGAGCCAATTCCAGACGAGGTTGAGCCTCAGCAAGAAACCATTCAGGAAAAATACGATCGTAGCTTGAAAAAGACACGGACTGGATTTGGAGCACGCCTCAATGCCTTCTTTGCCAATTTCCGTTCAGTCGATGAAGAATTCTTTGAAGAATTGGAAGAACTCTTGATCATGAGTGACGTTGGGGTTCAAGTGGCCTCTAATTTAACCGAAGAGTTGCGTTATGAAGCCCGTTTGGAAAATGCCAAAAAACCAGATGCTCTCAAGCGCGTGATCATCGAAAAATTGGTGGACTTGTATGAAAAGGATGGCCAATTTAATGAAGCCATTCGTTTTCAAGATGGTCTCACGGTCATGCTCTTTGTTGGGGTCAATGGAGTTGGTAAAACCACATCTATTGGGAAATTAGCCCACCGATATAAACAAGAGGGTAAGAAAGTCATGTTGGTTGCAGCAGATACTTTCCGTGCAGGAGCAGTGGCTCAACTGGCAGAATGGGGACGCCGCGTAGATGTTCCAGTTGTAACAGGTCCTGAAAAATCAGATCCTGCTAGCGTCGTCTTTGATGGAATGGAACGCGCGATCGCTGAAAACATCGATGTTCTGATGATTGATACAGCGGGGCGTCTGCAAAACAAGGACAACCTCATGGCAGAGCTTGAAAAAATCGGCCGCATTATCAAGCGTGTGGTACCTGATGCACCGCATGAAACCTTGCTGGCCCTCGATGCATCAACCGGTCAAAATGCCTTGGTGCAAGCTAAAGAATTTTCAAAAATTACGCCTGTGACAGGAATTGTACTGACCAAGATCGATGGAACAGCTCGAGGTGGGGTCGTCCTTGCGATCCGTGAAGAGTTGGACATTCCAGTGAAGTTGATTGGATTCGGAGAAAAGATTGATGACATCGGACCATTCCACTCAGAAAACTTCATGAAAGGCCTCTTGGAAGGCTTGATTTAAGAGTCAAATAGAAAAAGACAAATTGTTGGAAGGACAATTTGTCTTTTTGTTTCCTTGCGCTATCAAAAAAAAACCACCCGAAGGTGGCTTTCCTTAATTCTTAGGTTCAGGTTTCCAAACCCATTCGGCTCCGTACTCTGCAAGGAGATCATCGGATGCAGTTGGTCCCATGGATCCAGACTTGTATTCATAGAGCGGTGCTCCATTTTCGGCCCATAGTTTTTCAATCCGGTCAATCAATTGCCATGAAGCACGAACTTCTTGCCAGTGGCTGTAATTGGTTGAGTCATTGTTCAAAACGTCGAAAATTAATTTTTCATAAGGCTCTGGTGAAGCTCCAGTTGCCGTCGCATCTGTTTCGTAGTCAAAGGAAATAGGTGCGATGCTGAATTTTTCCCCGACCTCTTTTCCGTTGATGCTCAATGAGAAACCTTCATTTGGTTGGATATAAATGGTCAAGACATTTGGTTGCAAGCTATGTCCAAAGATGGAGTCGGTTTGCTTGAAGACCACATTGACCATAGTTCCTTTTTGGGTCAAACGTTTTCCGGTACGGAAGAAGAAAGGCACTCCACGGAATCGATCGCTATCAACAAAGAATGCACCAGAAGCATAGGTCTCCGTAGTAGATTCAGGGTCGACATTTGGCTCACTGCGATAAGAGATATCTTTTTTCCCTTCGATCGTACCTGAATGGTATTGACCACGGATAAAGAATTTCTTCAGTTCCTCATCTGTTGGATTGTGCAATTGCTCAAAAACTTTAACTTTTTCTGCCCGAATCGCATCCTTGGTAAAGGTAGCTGGTTTATCCATGGCAAGCAATGACAAAAGCTGAAGGGTATGGTTTTGCACCATATCTCGAAGGGCCCCCGAGTGATCATAGTAGCCACCGCGTTCTTCAACCCCCAAGCGTTCAGCAAAAGTAATTTGGATATTGTCAATAAAATCTCGGTTCCAAAGATTATCAAAAATAAGATTTCCAAAACGAATAGCAAAGATATTTTGGATCATTTCTTTTCCAAGGTAATGGTCGATCCGGAAGATTTGTTCTTCATTAAAGGTTTCTTCCAATTCCTTGTTGAGCTGACTAGCCGTTTCTAGGTCTGTACCGAAAGGTTTTTCAACGATCAAGCGCTCAAAGCCTTGCCCATCCACAATTCCTTCGGATTTGAGGTGTTTGGCAATGGTTCCAAAAAATTGAGGAGCCATGGACAAGAAGAAGACCTTGTTGTGTTCTGTTTGGTATTTTTCATCCAAGCTATTTTGCAATTCACGCAGGGCGATGTAATGTTCGGTATCATTGACATCGTGGCTTTGGTAGTAGAAATGGCTAGCGAATTCTTGAGCTTGTTGTGGGCTATCTGCCAGATCTGTGATAGATTCTACCACAACTGATTCAAAGTACTCCTTGCTCCATGGTCTGCGAGCTGTTCCGATAACCGCAAAGTGTTCAGATAGATTTCCTGATTTATAGAGTCTAAAAAGGGATGGGTAGAGTTTGCGCTTGGCTAAATCTCCACTGGCCCCGAAAATGGTTACAATAACTTTTGAAGACATTTAAGTACCTATTTCCTATTTAATTAACCATATTTTACCATAAAATCAGCAAGATTTCTTTGATGGAATCGTTGTTCTGAATATTTTCCGATGGGATTTGAGTAGACAGCATAGAAAAAGCTAGAACGAAGGAGCGTTCTAGCTTATACGGGTTTAAGACCTCTTGAAGGAACTTAGTCTCTCCATTAAAAGACGCGGTAGACATAAGGATTATCTGGTTGTGTAATGGTTTGACAATCCGTAATGTGGAGAACAGGCAAGCTTTGTTTGAGCTGCTTGTGGTATTCAATGGACAAGGTTCCTTTTGCATGGATCCAGGTATTGTTTTCGAAATGCTGCGGAGCACCCGTCGTTAAGAGACCGTAGACTCCGGAATCTGCGATACAGTGGATGATCCCAAAGCGAAAGAGGAATTGGCTATCCTTGTTATTGGGGTCATTGTATACAAAGCCGGTCAGCTCGATCGTCTTTCCTGCAAATTGGTCAGGATAATCATAAATCACTTCCATGACTTCCATGTAATTCTCAGTGGTCACCTGGATCACCTTTTTATCAACATATTTCTTTGCCGCCTGCTTCATTTCTGACTCATAGGCAGATTTGGTAAAATAGCTACTAGTATCTGGTTTGAGATACTGGGTTGTTGTCCCTTCGTCCTGCTGGATTTCCTTGGAAGATCCAGCCGCAACCGGGAAGTGGTAGCCTTTGGCAGAAACTGTTTGGGAATCCAGTGTCACTGTAGGGAAAAATAGCCCGACAAACAAAGGAATACAGAGCAAGAAAATACTCGCCACTTTTGCCCAGAAGCCAGAGAGATGACTGTGGATCTTCATCTGCTTGACCCAGATGATCAGCTGCACAAGAGCTAAAACAAAGGACAAGAACATGGAAATATAAGCCAAGTAAGAATAGTGTAAGTTGATGTATTGATTGAGCTTACCAGATAATTGCAGGTACATGGTGAGCTCAAAATAGCCAGCTAATATCAAGAAACGGATCATAGCACTACCCCCACAAACCAAGCATAAAGGAGCACAACTCCACTCACAATTCCGATAAATTGCCAGATAAAACGGGTCTTGAGATAATTTTTCATCATGAGGAGATTTTTGACATCAAGCATAGGCCCAATCACCAGAAAGGCAAGAACAGGCGCTACTCCAAAACTTGTTAGAAGAGAGGATCCAACAAAGGCATCCGCCTCGCTACAAAGTGAGAGAAGAAAGGACAAGACCATGAGAAGGAGAATAGCAATAACCGGTGTCGCACTGATCGAAGTGAGGATCCGTGTTGGGACATAGACTTGGACGAGGCTGGCAAAGAGGCAACCAAATACCAGGTAACGTCCCGTATCAAAGAATTCATCAATCGCCTGCACCAAGACTTGAAAGAGCTTTTGGCCTTTGCTCAAGTCCCTAAAATCATGTTCATGTACAGCCTTACGATGTTCTTTTTGGATCGAATCTGTCTGAATAAAACCAAGAAAGATCCCTAGCACCGTTGCGACCAAAAGGGAACCAAGGGCTCGGTAGAGGGCCATCTTGACAGAATTCCCAAAGGCTGAGTAGGTAGCAAAGAGAACGATGGGATTGATGACCGGTGCTGTCACCA
The DNA here is from genome assembly GCF_001069785.1 of Streptococcus parasanguinis. Taxonomy (GTDB): domain Bacteria; phylum Bacillota; class Bacilli; order Lactobacillales; family Streptococcaceae; genus Streptococcus; species Streptococcus parasanguinis_T. Next base: position 12,292 of record NZ_JVSR01000049.1, on the reverse strand, counting down.
GAAAGGGAACAGCAGTATAACTTGGGACTTTCTTTTCTAGAAAGCGATTGATAATGGGAACAATTCCACATTCACAGGAAGGAAAGATAAAGCCGATAAAGGTCCCAAAGAAGATCCGCCCAAATTTATTCTTGGGAAGAAAGCGGTAGACCCTCTCGGGGGTGATATAGACCTCAATAATCCCTGAAATGATACTTCCGATTAGGACAAACGGTAGGGCTTCGATAATAATCGAGAGAAAAATAGCCCCAGCCTGCAAGACGCTAGAGGGAAGGTGTTGAAAGAATGTCATTACTTAGCCTTCTTTGCTTCTTTAGTTGTAGCAGTTTCTGCCTTCTTTTTCTCTTCAGGAAATTCGACTTTCTTTTCTACATCCGGAAAACTCGCAAAATTTTCAAACATTTTATCAAGATCATCTGTTTTTGAGAATTTAATAGCCATTATTGGGCCTCCTTTTTATTTTCTTTCATTATAACAAAAAGGAAAGAGCAAGGGGGAAATGGAGCATAAAAGGAAAGATCAAGAGAGTCAAAATTATTCTATGAAAACTCCCTGAAACAGAGACCAGAACAGGCGATCTCACCCCTTGATGGCAGCAAAATATGCTATAATAGAAGCTATGGATAAATATGAAAAAATAGCCCAAGAATTGGGTGTTAGCTTAAAACAAATCGATACCGTATTGAGTCTGACCGCAGAAGGCTCAACCATTCCCTTTATTGCTCGCTATCGAAAAGATCTAACGGGAAATTTAGATGAAGTAGCGATCAAGGCCATTATTGACCGGGACAAATCGTTAACGGCTCTGGCTGAACGAAAAGAAACCGTCCTTGCTAAGATTGAGGAACAAGGCAAACTGACAGAGGCGCTCAAGCAGGCTATTGAAGCTGCTGAAAAATTAGCGGATGTCGAAGAACTCTATCTCCCTTATAAGGAAAAACGGCGGACCAAGGCGACGATTGCTCGAGAAGCAGGACTTTTCCCCTTGGCGCGTCTCATTTTGCAAAATAGTCCAGACTTGGAAGCAGAGGCTCAGAAATTTACCTGTGAGGCCTTCCCAACTGAAACCGCAGCTTTAGCTGGTGCAGTGGATATTTTGGTAGAAGCTATTTCAGAGGATACCCAATTACGGGCCCTCACCTATCAAGAAATTCATGGGCATTCCCTCATGACGTCAACCTTGAAGGATGAAAGCTTAGATCCTAAGAGAACCTTTGAAATCTATTATGATTTTTCTGAGAAGATCAAGAATATGCAAGGTTACCGGACCCTGGCGCTCAATCGTGGAGAAAAATTGGGCGTTCTCAAAGTCGGATTCGAGCACCAACTGGATCGGATCATTCGTATCTTTGAGGCTCGTTTTAAAACCAAAAATGCCTATGTGGATGAGGTTATTCAACAAGCGGTTAAGAAAAAAATCGTTCCTGCGATTGAACGTCGGATTCGGACAGAGTTGACGGAGGTGGCAGAAGACGGAGCCATTCAATTGTTCTCTGAGAATCTACGGAATCTATTGCTCATTCCTCCATTAAAAGGGCGCGTGGTCCTTGGATTTGACCCAGCCTTTCGGACCGGTGCTAAACTAGCTGTTGTCGATGAGACAGGAAAGATGCTTGCTACCCAGGTCATCTATCCAGTTGCACCTGCAAAACCAGCTCAGATCGAGCAGGCTAAAAAGGATCTGTCCTCCTTGATCAAGGAGTTTGGCGTAGAGATTATTGCAATTGGAAATGGAACAGCTAGCCGTGAAAGTGAGGCCTTTGTCGCAGAGTTGCTTCATGACCATCCAGGAGTTCGCTATGTTATTGTCAATGAAAGCGGAGCCTCTGTCTACTCAGCTAGTGAATTGGCCCGTCATGAGTTCCCAGAGCTAACCGTTGAAAAACGATCGGCCATCTCCATTGCCCGTCGCTTGCAAGATCCGCTAGCAGAATTGGTGAAAATCGATGCAAAATCCATCGGTGTCGGTCAATACCAACACGATGTCAATCAGAAAAAACTGACAGAAAGCTTGGATTTCGTGGTAGATACTGTCGTCAACCAAGTTGGGGTCAATATCAATACGGCTAGTCCCTCTCTCTTAGCCCATGTAGCAGGACTCAATAAAACCATCTCTGAAAATATTGTGAAATACCGGGAAGAAGAAGGAATGATTCTTTCACGAGCACAGATTAAAAAAGTCCCTCGTCTCGGCGCCAAGGCTTTCGAGCAAGCTGCTGGATTCTTACGCATTCCTGAAAGTAAAAATATCTTGGACAATACCGGGGTTCACCCTGAAAGTTACAAGGAAGTTGAAAAACTTTTTCAACTTCTTGAAATTACCGAACTCGATGCATCAGCTCAGGAAAAATTAAAAGCTGTGAACATAAAGGAGATGTCTACTCAGCTGGATCTGGGACCAGAAACCCTGAAAGATATTATTGCCGATCTCCTAAAACCAGGTCGCGATTTGCGGGATTCCTTTGATGCACCCGTACTCCGTCAGGATGTCTTGGATATTAAAGACCTCCATATAGGCCAAAAATTAGAAGGGGTTGTGCGCAATGTGGTTGACTTTGGAGCCTTTGTCGATATTGGCATTCACGAGGATGGCTTGATTCATATCTCCCATATGAGCAAGCAATTTATCAAGCATCCAAGCCAAGTCGTCTCTGTAGGAGATGTAGTGACGGTCTGGGTAAAGAAAATTGACGTGGAACGTGAAAAAGTCAACCTCAGTTTGGTAGCACCGAATGAATCTGACTGACTATGTACGCCAAGTCTCCCTAGAAGATTTTGGGAGAGAATTCTGTCATCGAGCAGAGTGGAATTCACGTCTTCAAACCACTGGGGGTCGTTTCTTTCCCAAGGATCGACACCTTGATTTCAACCCGAAAATATACCAAGCTTTCGGGTTAGAGGTTTTTCGAAAAATCGTCCGCCACGAGCTCTGCCATTACCATCTTTACGATCAAGGTAAAGGGTATCGCCACAAAGATCTAGCCTTTAAGCAACTCCTCCAGCAAGTGGACGGTCTTCGTTTCACACCTCCTCTACCAGATAGAGCTGGGCGAGTCAAGCGGATCTATCTCTATCAATGTCCCCATTGTGGCCAAGAGTATAGACGAAAGCGAAAAATTGATCTAAAGAAATATGCCTGCGGTCGCTGTCGCAGCCGCCTGCAATTCCTTGAAATGAGACAAGAGTAAGAATCGGTCTTTAGGCGGATCTCTTTCCAGTTAGACTCTGCTAAAATAGGTCTAACTAGAAAGAGGAAAATCAAATGACATCATCATTTTACAAATTAAAACGACATCGCCTGGTTTCAGGTGTGCTAGCTGGCTTAGCCGATAAATTTGGTCTGAGTGTAACTCTCCTACGCTTCTTGTTTATTCTTTTCACGGTTTCTCATGCCTTTATCGGTGTGATTATCTACTTACTGTTAGATACGACCTTACCTTATAAGGACGAGGAGGAGCAGGAAATGTTTGACTATGGCCCTCGACCTCGTCGAAGAAAAGAGGCCGAACCCATCCATGATCAGAATGACAGTCCATTTTTCTAAAAGGAGATCCGAGTGAAGCAGAAGTTCTATTCCCTTGCTTTTATTCTATATCTCCTCTTCAGTTTTATAGGACAGTTTTTCATTTTAAATCGTTTTTTTGGTGAAGGAGTTGGAACAGTTTTGATCGGAATGCTCCTTTTTCCACTGGGCATTTGGAATAGCCTCTTCTACCTCTTGTTTCTGCCAACAGAAATGGCTAGAAAACCACAAATTTATCGGTTTTCGATTTTATTTCTTCCGATTTTGTATCTGGTTTTCTCCTTATTGGGTGGAGGACCTACCGCTTTTATGCTTGGCTTGATCGCATTTCCTTCAAATGCGGTGGTCTATGCGTTCTCTACCGGAATCAAATCTATGATCAAAGATTTTTTGCAAGGCCAAGGCTAGATCATTCTTCATATGTTACCATCATTTTCTAGAGGTTGGAGACCTTTGTCTTCGCCTCTTTTTGCTTGCCTTAAAAAGGAGGTGAAAATGGATCTTTCAAATGACACTTCAGGCTCTCGTCTGAAGAGAAAATCTGATATAATAGAGAGAGAATTTGAAAAGGGAGAATGATATGGCAGTTACTGTTCGCGATATACAGGAAAAGCTTCGTCTATTGGTTGTTTATGGGGATGATAGCCTCTTAAGCAAGGAAATTACGACTGCGGACATTTCACGTCCAGGTCTTGAAATGACGGGCTATTTCGACTATTACACACCTGAGCGGATTCAGCTTGTAGGAATGAAAGAATGGTCCTACCTGGTGAAGATGAGCTCTCACAACCGTCATCAGGTCTTGCGCAAGATGTTCCAGCCAGAGACACCTGTCATCATTGTCGCGCGGAATTTAGAAATTCCAGAAGAAATGTTGCGTGCTGCTGAAGAGAAGCAACTAGCCATTTTGAAGAGCAATGTTGCAACCAGTCGTTTATCTGGAGAGCTTTCTAGCTATTTGGATAGTCGGCTAGCAGAACGCACGAGTGTACACGGTGTCTTGATGGATATTTATGGGATGGGTGTCTTGATCCAAGGAGATAGCGGAATCGGAAAAAGCGAGACAGGTCTGGAACTTGTCAAGCGGGGGCACCGCCTCGTAGCAGATGACCGAGTCGATATCTATGCGAGAGATGAGATGACCCTTTGGGGAGAGCCAGCTGAAATCCTACGCCACTTACTAGAGATCCGTGGTGTAGGGATTATCGATGTCATGAGTCTCTACGGAGCCAGTGCTGTCAAGGATTCTTCACAAGTCCAAATCGCTGTTTACTTGGAAAATTATGCTAAGGATCAGGTCTATGATCGTCTTGGTAATAATGCAGAAGAGTTGGAAATCGGTGGCGTGACCATTCCTCGGATTCGCATCCCTGTGAAGACTGGTCGGAACATTTCGGTCGTGATCGAAGCCGCAGCTATGAATGTTCGGGCCAAAGAAATGGGCTATGATGCTACCAAAACTTTTGAAGAACGTCTGTCCCAGTTGATTAGTCAAAATGAGGTGAAGGAATGAATCCAGTAGCCCTTCAATTAGGTCCGATCAGTATTCGTTGGTACGCAATTTGTATTGTCTCTGGCTTGATTCTAGCCGTTTATCTTTCTATGAAAGAAGCGCCCCGTAAGAAAATTAATCCAGATGATATCATTGATTTCATTTTGATTGCCTTTCCGCTTGCGATTTTGGGGGCCAGACTCTATTACGTTATTTTCGAATGGGGTTACTATAGCCAGCACCTTGGAGAGATTTTCGCCATCTGGAACGGAGGAATCGCGATTTATGGTGGCCTCTTGACAGGTGCCCTTGTCCTCTATCTATTCTCTCGTAGACGCTTGATTGAGCCAATTGATTTTTTAGATATTGCGGCCCCAAGCGTCATGATTGCACAGAGTATTGGTCGCTGGGGAAACTTCTTTAACCAGGAAGCTTATGGAGCTGCTGTTAAGAGCCTCAACTACCTGCCCTCTTTTATTCGAGACCAAATGTATATAGATGGTAGTTACCGTCAGCCAACCTTCTTATATGAATCCAGTTGGAATCTGCTAGGATTTCTCTTGATCTTGATTCTTCGTAGGAAGCCCCAATTTTTGCGACAAGGTGAGATCACAGCCTTTTACCTTATCTGGTATGGTTTTGGTCGGATGATCATCGAAGGAATGAGGACGGATAGCTTGATGTTTGCTGGCTTACGTGTTTCCCAGTGGTTGTCGATGATCCTGATTCTAGTTGGACTCGCCGTTATCGTTTACCAACGTCACAAAAAAGCCCCTTATTATGTAGAAGAAAAGGAGTAACATATGTTTATTGAAATTGCCTACGGCCTTTTAGGCCTTGCCTTAGTAGCGCTTGTCATTTATATAATTTTTTTCCTCTCAAAGATTGGAAAAGTTATAGATGAGACGCAAAAAACGATCCAAGTTTTGACATCAGATGTCAATGTCACCTTGCATCAGACCAATGATCTATTGGCAAAAGTCAATGTTTTAACGGATGATTTGAATCAAAAAGTTGCAACGATTGACCCACTCTTTACAGCCGTGGCGGATCTTTCAGAGTCAGTTTCAGATTTGAATGATCAAGCCCGTCAATTGAGTGTCAAAGCAGTGTCAGCTGGTGGAAAAACAGTGAAAGCCTCTATCGGATTAAAAGCGATTAAGATGGCTTCAAAATTATTTAAATAGAATCGAGGAAGAATATGGGACGTTTATCTAGTTTATTAATTGGTGTGATTTCAGGTGCTTCAGCAGCCTACTATTTATCAACTGAGCAAGGAAAGAAAGTCACTAAAAAAGTGGTGCGCTTCGTAAAAGATTATCAAGAAGATCCTCAAGAAGTACATGAATCTGTGAAACAAACCGCTAAGGATGTTTCAAAACAAGCAGCAGAAGTGATCCAACAAACCAAAGAAAAAGTTGGTTCTGGAGAAATTACGACAGGAACTGTTTTGGAATCTGTCAAAGAAAAAACGCAAGATGTGGTTGAAAAATCTCAAGAAGTCTATCACTCATTTAAGGATAAACTTCAAAAAGAAAATCTAAGTGGCAATGACTTGGTTCAATCCATTCGCAAACAAACAGAATCAGAAGACATCGTTTTAGAATTGGATGAAAAAGATTCTGAAGAAGCAGCTGAAGAAGAAACAAAAGAAGTATAAAAAAATGAGGCTCAGTGAGCCTCATTTTTTATGGAAGGTAAGATGGCAATTGGCAGTTAAGTTTTGTCTTCCAATTGTTATTCCAATTAAAAAAATTCGAGTAAATAAAAAAATCAGGAAAACCTGATTTTTATTTTTTGCGTTTATTGTAGTAAATTCGGAATCCTTGAATACTAGCAAAGCTAGAACCAATAGCTAAAGCAAACGCAAAGAAGGTATTCATTTTTGTTGCTAAAAAGACAAAACTAAATACAACCGTCAACACACAGAAAATAGCGATATTTAAAAAATATAGCAATTCACTTAATTGAGGTGCGGGTTCAACTTCAGGAGCATAATCCTGAATAGGGGTTTCTTGGGGTTGTTTGGTTAATTCGATATAATCGAATTCTTCATCATAGTGTCTTAAATTTCTTACGGGCATTTTCTCTCTCCTAACAGTACTCTATTATTCTATCATGAATTCAGGTATATAAATGTTACAAAAATGTTACAAATTTTACAAAATGAATAAATTTTTCTAGAATATCGGAATTTTTGTTATAATGGTTCTATGAAAAATATTATTATTACAGCAACAGCAGAGAGTGTTGAGCAAGCGCAAACCCTGATTGATGTGGGGGTTGACCGAATCTATGTCGGTGAAAAAGACTACGGATTACGATTGCCTCAAACTTTAAGCTATGACGAAATAAATCGAATTGCCCAACTGGTCCATGCTGCTGGCAAAGAATTGACAGTAGCTGTAAATGCACTCATGCACCAATCGATGATGGATTCAATCAAGCCTTTCCTAGATTTTCTAAAGGAAATTCAGGCTGATTATATTACTGTCGGAGATGCGGGCGTTTTTTATGTCTTGAAACGAGATGGCTATCCATTCAAAACGATTTACGATGCTTCTACCATGGTCACTTCTAGCCGCCAGATCAACTTCTGGGGAAAACAAGCAGGAGCTTCTGAGGCTGTTTTGGCTCGTGAGATTCCATCTGCCGAATTATTCGTAATGGCTGAGAATCTTCAGATTCCAGCAGAAGTCTTGGTCTATGGTGCTAGCATTATTCACCATTCGAAACGACCGCTACTTCAGAATTATTACAACTTTATCAAGACAGAAGAGTCTGTGACCAAAGATCGGGATCTGTTCTTGGCCGAGCCAGGAGATCCCAATTCTCATTATTCGGTCTACGAAGACAAACATGGAACCCATATCTTCTCAAATAATGACTTGAATATGATGACCAAATTGTCTGAGTTGGTAGAACATGGCTTTGATCATTGGAAACTCGATGGTGTCTACTGTCCGGGTGAAAACTTTGTCAAGATTACAGAGTACTTTGTCAAGGCCCGTGATTTGATTCAAAAAGGAACATTTACACAGGATCAAGCCTATCTGTTTGATGAAGAAATCCGCAAATTGCATCCAGCTAATCGTGGTTTGGATACTGGTTTCTATGATTATGAACCAGATCGTGTAAAATAATAAAAAAACTAGGGCTTCTTCGTTTGTGAGTTTTCCTTTTTCAGGGAACGAAGAGGCTATTCATCATATCGACAATCTTGTAAATTGGAGAAAACATGACAAATACAAAAAAACGTCCAGAGGTTTTGGTACCTGCTGGAACATTAGAAAAATTAAAAGTTGCCGTTAATTATGGGGCAGACGCAGTGTTCGTCGGTGGACAAGCCTATGGTTTGCGTAGCCGTGCTGGAAACTTTACCATGGATGAGCTTCGTGAAGGTATCGAATATGCGCATGCACGTGGCGTAGATGTACACGTGGCTTCGAACATGGTGACCCATGAGGGAAATGAACAAGGGGCTGGTGAATGGTTCCGTGAATTACGAGATATGGGCCTTGACGCCGTGATCGTCTCAGACCCGGCCTTGATTGAAATCTGTGCAACTTATGCACCTGGACTCAATATTCACTTGTCTACGCAAGCTTCTGCAACCAACGTGGAGACCTTCCATTTCTGGAAAGAATATGGCTTGACCCGTGTCGTCTTGGCCCGTGAGGTATCCATGGAAGAGTTGGCAGAGATCCGTAAGCGTACCGATCTTGAGATCGAAGCCTTCGTTCATGGAGCCATGTGTATTTCTTATTCCGGACGTTGTACCCTTTCTAACCACATGTCTGACCGGGATGCCAACCGTGGTGGTTGTTCTCAATCTTGTCGTTGGAAATACGATCTCTATGATATGCCATTTGGCCAAGAACGCAAGAGTATCAAAGGGCAAGTCCCAGAAGAATACTCTATGTCAGCCGTGGACATGTGTATGATCGAAAATATTCCAGACATGATTGACAATGGGGTTGATAGCTTGAAGATTGAAGGCCGGATGAAATCTGTCCATTACGTATCAACAGTAGCCAACTGTTACAAGGCAGCTTGTGATGCTTATATGGAAAGTCCAGAAGCCTTTTATGCCATCAAGGATGATTTGATCAATGAATTGTGGAAAGTTGCTCAACGTGAATTGGCAACTGGATTCTACTACCAAACACCGACTGAAAACGAACAATTGTTTGGGGCACGTCGTAAGATTCCTCAATACAAATTTGTAGGGGAAGTAGTGGACTTTGATCCATCTACCATGACTGCGACGATTCGCCAACGGAATGTCATCAATGAAGGCGACCAAGTGGAATTCTACGGACCAGGCTTCCGTCATTTTGAATGCCAGATCCAAGACTTGCATGATAAGGATGGAGTGAAGATTGATCGCGCACCAAATCCGATGGAACTTCTCGCGATCACGGTCCCTCAAGAAGTCAAGCCAGGAGATATGATTCGTTCTTGCCAGGAAGGCTTAATCAATCTCTACTCAAAAGATGGGGCAAGTAAAACTGTTCGAGTATAACAAAAAAAGAGAGGGTTAAACCTCTCCTTTTTGTTGGGCGATGCGAATATTATTGGGAACCAAACTGATTTTCTGGATCTCAGAAATCCGAATAATCGTGGACATACTCTTTTTAAAATTTTTCACGATCAGTTGTCGGCGTTCTTGGTCATACTTGACAATATCGCCTGTAAAACTCTTGTTTGAAAAAATAACATGTACCCCTTGTTTTTTTCGCAATGCTTGTTGAATGATTTCAATAATTCTCTCATCTTCTAATGGGGCAGGGGTACTGACTTTTCCATTGAAAAATTCATTTGCTCGGTCTTTAACGATCTCGAGAAATTTTTTCATAGCTAAATTCTCCATAACTTGATACAATATATTATAGATAATTTCAACGATTTTGTAAATGATTTACGAATATTAGAGATGAGAAGGCAAGAAAGGAGTCGTGAAATGGCAGAATTTTCATTCCAAATCGAAGAACATTTGCTAGTCTTGTCAGAAAATGACAAGGGTTGGACCAAAGAATTGAACCGTGTGAGTTTTAATAGTGCTCCTGCTAAGTATGATATCCGGACCTGGAGTCCCGACCATACAAAGATGGGAAAAGGTATTACACTCACGAACGAAGAGTTCCAAGTCATGCTCGATGCATTTAAAAATTAAGAAAAAGAGGTCCTTCAAGGGCTTCTTTTTTGTTATAGTCTAAGGCTATATAGATGTCAAAGATATTAGATTATCCTAAACCCTTGTTTATCAAGTTTTAGACTGCTATAATGGTTGCATTGATGAATTAATGTAAAACTTATAGGAAAGAGGGAATCATATTGACACATACACATGCACCTTATCGTGTAGACCATGTTGGTTCATTTCTTCGTCCAGCCGCTTTGGTTCAGGCTCGTGAAGATTTCGCAGCTGGAAAAATCAGTCAGGCTGACTTAACAAAAGTAGAAGATCAGGCGATTCGTGACCTCGTTGAAAAAGAAATTGCTGCTGGTCTGAAGTCAGTAACAGATGGAGAATTCCGCCGAGCTTATTGGCATTTGGATTTCTTCTGGGGCTTTGGTGGCATTGATCACGTCCAAGCTGCTCAAGGCTATCAATTCCATGATGAAACAACCAAGGCGGACTCAGCACTTGTCGTTGGAAAAATCACAGGAGCCAATCATCCATTTGTAGAGCATTACAAGTTCTTGCGGGATCTTGTAGCAGATGTAGATGGTGTAGAGGCTAAATATACCATTCCAGCACCTGCGCAATTCTATTTTGAATTGATCCGTGATGCAGAACATGTAGAACAATTGAATACCATCTATCCTGATTTTGCGGCTGTTCGTGAAGACATCAAGAAGGCCTATCTTCAAGTGATTCAAGATTTGTATGATGCAGGACTTCGGACCCTTCAAGTAGATGATTGTACGTGGGGTATCTTGGTAGACGATAATTTCTTGACGGCTTGGGGAGCAGCTCAAGGCAAGTCAAAAGATGAGGTTCGTCGAGAACTCGCTGATCTCTTCTTGACCTTTAACAATGATGTCTACCAAAATGTTCCAGCTGGTTTAACAGTCAATACGCACGTTTGTCGTGGGAACTTCCATTCCACTTGGGCTTCATCAGGTGGTTATGCTCCGATTGCCAAAGAACTCCTTGGAGAAGAAGCAGTTAATGCTTACTTCCTAGAGTTTGATACTGATCGGGCTGGTGGTTTTGAACCACTTGCAGAAGTAACTCCAGGAAAAGGTGTGGTGTTAGGACTCTTGACATCTAAGAGTGGTCAACTGGAGAACAAGGACGAAGTGATTGCTCGTATTAAAGAAGCAAGTCAGTATGTACCGTTGGAAAATCTTTACCTGTCTACTCAGTGTGGCTTTGCTTCGACAGAAGAAGGAAACATTTTGACAGAAGAAGACCAATGGAAAAAAATCGGTTTGATTAAGGAAATTGTCGCTGAAGTTTGGGGCGAATAAGGAGGAAGAAACATGTCAGATTTACTAAGTATTTATAAAGAATTGCAAGCTAAAAAATGGGTGGACTTGAGTCACCAAATCAATGCGGAAAGTCCACACTTCCCAGCCCTTCCTGCCTTGCAACAAGAAGATCTTTTCACATTAAAAGATGGCTTCCATGTTCAAAAATTTACAGTGGTTGGTCAATACGGAACGCATATCGATGCACCGATTCACTTTGTAGAAGGGGGTCGTTGGTTGGATGAGATTGACCTCAAAGATCTTCTCTTGCCACTCTATGTTATCGACAAGTCTAAAGAAGTTGCAGCCAATCCAAACTTTATCTTGAGCAAACAAGATATTTTAGACTTTGAAGCAGAGCATGGACAAATTGCTGAGGGTGCTTTTGTTGCCTTCCGTAGTGATTGGTCAAAACGTTGGCCAGATCAAGATGCTATGCGTAACCTGGATGAAAATGGGGTTCAACAAAGTCCAGGATGGAGTCGTGAAGCCTTGGAATTCTTGATTCATGAACGCCATGTCAAGGCCGTGGGTCATGAAACCTTCGATACCGATGCAGGTATTCCAGCAGCAGAGCATGGCTTGGTCAATGAATACTACCTCTTGGAACAAAATATCTACCAAGTTGAAGTCTTGAACCAATTGGACCAAGTTCCAGCCGTTGGTGCTTTGATTTCGATTGCTTTCCCTCACTGGGACAAGGCAACTGGATCACCTGTCCGTGCCATTGCCATCTTACCATAAACAAAGAAAAAGAGAGTGGGACAGAAATCGGTAATTCGTTAGAATTCGATTTC
>NZ_JVSR01000048.1:0-1065 GCF_001069785.1 Streptococcus parasanguinis | reverse complement strand
GAGATCGAATGATTGTCCGATTCACTATCATCTGCTCGATTTAAAATTCCGAAAATCTTTTCTGCCGTTGTTTTGGCTCCTTGTACTTCAACCACATCATACATGATATTTTGGATAGGCCCTACCAGTTGACCAGCAGCAATATACATAGCAACCAGGCTAGCCACTGAAATATGATGACCCTGCATAGCAAGGAAGAACCCTAATACCAAGGGGAGTACTTGGCTCAGAAAGACCATAAAACCATTACAAAAGAAAACAATATTATGGGTAAAAGCAAACCTTTGAATAGCTCGTTGATAACGAAGATTGATATTCCAGACGCGCTGAGAATTTTCAGGCAAGGCTTGATTCATCCGCAAGGTCTGAGCTCCTCGAATACTATCAGAGATTTGGTTATGAACAGCTGTTCTTCCCTGAGACATTTCATCCCCTGAATTCTTTAGCTTATTATTCATCAAGAATTGTGGAATGGGACGTAAGATCGTGAAGAAAACAAAGATAGAACCCAATAAAACATTTTGGGCAATGATATAGATCGCCGTAATCAGTGCCCCAAATCCCCAACATGAAATAGACATATAGCGTTCAAAAAAGTTATCTCCTAAAAATTCCATATCCTGTGTCAGCATGGTAATCTTTTCATCTTCACTATATTCCCTGTCTTCCATTAACTTCTGAAAAAGGGCCGTTCGGATATTCATGTGAATTTCACGTCTAAAGACATTATTTGCATGATTACAAAATAACATTAGACTATACAAAGCGAAATAGACAGAAAAACCAAAGAGAGCAAATTTCCAAATAGAGGAATAGGTAAGGTTATTTTGATCTATCGATAGTGCTTTGGCAACAACCAAAGGTTGACCTAATGCGAGACCCCCATTTGCCAGTGCTCCAATAATGGTTAGGTATTTTGTTTTTTTATCAAGATATTTAAAGATATTAATCATAAAGCTCTCCTAGAAAATAGAACACTATGGTTGAGAAATATCAGATGTAATCATTAAATCTTATTACATATTATTCTTTGTGATATATTTTACATGCTCATTATACATCTAA
>NZ_JVSR01000047.1:0-372 GCF_001069785.1 Streptococcus parasanguinis | reverse complement strand
ATCAATATGGTGAGCGATTTCTAACACCATCATCGGTAGTGAGAAAATCAAGTCTCGAACCATTTGACTATTTTCTACGTCAAGAGCTGCAGTTACCTCATCTGCTAATAAAATATCCTTTTTACGAAGTAGGAAGCGGGCTAGTTCAATCCGGACACGTTGTCCGCCTGAAATATTTTCTCCGTTATTAGTGATTACAAAATCAAGCCCATCAGTTAGTTCATGGTCGAGTTTGACTTGTCTTAAAACAGTCTCTAATTCTTGATCTGAAAACTCTTGTCCCAAACTGAGATTGTAGCGAATAGTATCATTAAAGAGGAAAGGATGCTGGCTGATAATGCCTACCTGACGAACAAAGTGACTTGTTTTAAC
>NZ_JVSR01000046.1:0-6811 GCF_001069785.1 Streptococcus parasanguinis | reverse complement strand
TTTAAATCGATTTAAGAAAATACTGAAACTTTCCGCTGTGAGAAAAGTGCTTGAAACGTTATTGTTTCAGGCACTCGGAATTATTGAGACCTTAGACTCAATAATTAGTCATGGAACTTTAAAGAAGTTCGCTGACGTCCGTACTCACCTAAGGAAAGTTTTTAAGATATTTTGTCTTCAATCTGAAAAGAGCCTTTCGGCTCTTTTCTATATCATTATTTTGCTAAAGCTCCCATTGGATCCCACGGTGCTAGGACAATTGGTTCTGCTTCATAGGCTGCTAATTCGTCTGCTGTTAGGAATTCTTTACGAACCACGATTTGATAGGTATATTCATCCATCCAAGCATCAGAAGCCACAAAGTAACCATCTGTACCGACCTTGTCTCCCCATGAATTTTCAACCTTCCATTTACGAGGCTGACCTGCTTCGTCTAAATCAACCCCTGTCAAGACCATAGCGTGTGTCATGAGACTTTCTGCATAGTCCAAGCGACCCGCCTTGTCTTGTGTCAAATGAATGTCCATGCCTGCTTCAAAATCGTAGACATCTGTTGCCAGGATTCCGGCTTTACGGTTGCTGACTTGGCCTACATCTGAACCAAACCAGACAGTTTCTCCTGCTTTCATTTGAGCAATAGCTAATTCTTTCAATCGATCCATTGGAACATTTAGGTAGCGGACTGGACGGCTACCAACCACATTGCCCAGCATATCTACGGTGTAAGATTTTCCATATGGCTTATCTGTAGTTGGGGCATTGATAATGGAGACGTAATCGTCTAATTGAAGGTCTACATATTTTTTGTAGAAGCTTTGTGGAGTTAAGCCACTTTCGGTATGGAATTGGTTGTCCTTATCACGGTATGAAAAGTCAAATTCACGCGGAGGCAATCCTAAAGACATAGCCAAGAAGTTAAAGATTTCTTGCAACAAGGCTTGTTTCTTGCTCGCAACTGCCTCACTATCTGCGCCTGAGTGAATCAAGTCACGCAAGATTTGCGCATCTTGACGCAAGAGTTTATTGAGGTAGGTGTTCAATTCCCGGCTATTACTTGAAGAAATCGATTCCGGATAAACTGATTTTGGAACCACTCCGTATTTCTCAAAGAGGGATACCACCATATCCCATTGACCACCATCTTGTTGTGGGGTTTGTAGGAGAAAAGCCACCTTACGGCTGGTCAATTCTTGATCTGCTGTAGCAATCACTTGCTCCAAAAACCAGTTTGATTTTTCATACTTATCCCAAAAGAAAGTATGTGCTTGAGACAATTCAAAATCCTCCAATTGGAAGCTTGAAATCATCTTGTGACGGAAGGTATTTAAAGCCGCAAACATCCAACAACGTCCAGATGCTTTTTGGTTTGTCACCTTATCCTTGGTCAAATCAAGTGAAAAAACTGGTGTATTTTCTACTGCACTCTTGCGCGTTTCAAGCGATGCATGGATCCCATTGTGGGTAACAGCATTTTCAAGAGCCGCATATTTCACATTTGCTTCATAATTAGCATAGAGCTGGTCTGTAAATTCTTTCGTTAATTCTGACATAGCAATCTCCTTTTTTCATTATTTACTATTATAATCCTTTGAGCAGAATCTTCAAGTAAAAATCACCCTATAGAGAGGGATTCTGTTTAGAATAGATGATTTTATCCCCGCAATATCCTTTGCGTTGAATGGCATGAGGGATGGTTTCTACATACTGCATTCCTGCCTTTTCCATGACTTTCCCTGAAGCAGGATTTAAACTGACATAAGTGGCTTTGATTTCTTTAAATCCGACTTTGTTCAATAAGAAATCCAAAACAGCTATGACGGCTTCTGTCATGAATCCCCGCCCCCAGAATTTCTTGCCAAGGATATAACCTAGCTCGCATGATTGACTTTCCTGGTCTTGAGAAACCACACTAATATCTCCAATTACCTGATCCAGTGATGTTTTCAAACAAAGCGCCCATTTATAAGTATCTGGTTTACGATACTGTTCGATCCATCTTTTGATCGATTCTCTGGTTCTCTCAGTAGATGCATGGGCATCCCAAGTGACATATTTCAGGGTTTCAGGATCCGAAGCCCAATTTTCAAACATCGCTGGTGCATCTTCCAAAACGAAAGGCCTCAAGTATAAATGCTCTGTCTCTATGACAAGACTTCCAAGATGATTCATAGATTGTCTCCCTTCATTTTTTCATGCAACTTGAACGTTGCAAGTTGGTTACTTTAATCTAGAAGAAAAGGACGGATGAAATCGCCCTTCTTTTTGATGCTTTTCACAATATTGTATGGTGAGACTACGAAATCGAACTCTGCGAGTTACCGATTTCTGTCTCGTTTTCCTATTTTAAGACTCGGGCTAAAAAGGTCCAGTGGACCTTTTTACTCCCAGAAATGATCAAATACTGTGATTGGCAGGTGGCGTTTGTGTTGGCCTTTGTACCACCATTTTTCAATAGTGGCTTGAGCTTCTGGGCTCACTTGTTTGCCTTCTAGGTAATCATCGATTTCATTATAGGTGACACCCAGCGCTACTTCGTCTGCTATTCCTGGTTTTTCTTCTTCCAAATCTGCAGTTGGGATTTTCTCATAGAGAGCAGGATCAGCTCCCAAGGCTTTAAGCAATTGTTTTCCTTGGCGCTTGTTCAAACGGAAAAGGGGTAAAATATCTGCACCACCATCTCCAAATTTTGTGAAGAAACCTGTAATATTTTCCGCTGCATGGTCCGTCCCAATAACGGCTCCACTCCGCGCACCTGCTAAAGCATACTGAGCAATCATGCGACTGCGAGCCTTGATATTGCCCTTGTTGAAGTCGGAGATATCCGTTCCTGTTGCTTCGACAGCGCGTTCCATGGCATCAACTGATTCCTTGATGTTAACGACTAGGCTGACATCTGGCTGGATAAAGGTCAAAGCTTTTTGAGCATCTTCTTCATCTGTCTGTACCCCATAAGGAAGGCGAACAGCAATAAATTGATAGGAGGCATCTCCTGTCTCTGAGCGCATTTCTTCCATGGCTAATTGAGCTAATCGCCCAGCAAGAGTCGAATCTTGTCCTCCTGAGATCCCTAATACAAATGTTTTCAAGAAGGGATGTTTTTTTAGATATCTTTTTAAGAAATCAACCGAGCGGCGAATCTCTTCCTGAGGATCAATGCTAGGCTTGACACCCAATTGTTGGATAATCTCTTCTTGCAAACTCATTTTGCTTCTCCTTCTCCATTGGCCTTGTTACGCATTTCCTCGATTAGATCCATCTTATCCTGCCAAATATCTTTTGCCAAGTCAACTGGGTAATGCTGTGGATTAAGGACACGCTTGTATTCATCCCACAATTGATCGTAATTTTTACGAGCATATTCTTGAATTTCTGATAATGGTGGTAGTTGATAAACCAATTGCCCCTCTTTAAAAATATCCACTAAAAGAGGAATAGCCTCAAAGTTTCGGACCGTTTTATTGATGTAGGTATAAGTCGGATGGAACATTTTAAGTTCTGTCAGTTGAGAAACATCTACTCCATCATAAGTAATGTAGTCCCCTTCTGACTTACCTTTTTCACGACTCGTAATCCGCCAGACTTGCTTTTTACCTGGAGTAGAAACTTTCTCTGCATTATTAGAAAGCTTGATGGTATTGATCATCTCTCCTGCTTCGTTTTCAACAGAAACAATTTTGTATACCGCCCCAAGTGCTGGTTGATCGTAAGCCGTAATTAGTTTGGTTCCCACACCCCATACATCAATTTTTGCTTTTTGCATTTTTAAGTTGAGGATGGTATTTTCATCCAAGTCGTTAGAAGCGTAGATTTTAGCATTTGTAAACCCAGCCTCATCTAATTGCTGGCGAACTTTTTTAGAAATATAGGCAATATCTCCTGAATCAATCCGAACGCCTAAGAAATTGATCTTCTCTCCCATTTCACGCGCTACCTGAATAGCTGCTGGTACCCCAATACGAAGGGTATCATAGGTATCGACGAGGAAGACACAATCTTTATGGGTTTCCGCATAGGCCTTAAAGGCTTGGTAGTCATTTCCATATACCTGTACAAGAGAATGGGCATGAGTTCCTAAAACTGGGATTCCAAAGAGCTTACCTGCACGTACATTACTAGTTCCATTGGCACCTCCGATGACTGCCGCACGAGTTCCCCAAATGGCAGCATCCATTTCTTGCGCACGACGGGTTCCAAATTCCATCAAAGGCTCATCTTCAATGACCGAACGAATGCGTGCAGCCTTTGTGGCTATCAAGGTTTGAAAGTTGACTATATTTAAGAGGGCTGTTTCCACCAATTGACACTGAGCCAGAGGACCTTCGACCTGGACAATTGGTTCATTGGCAAAAACTAAGTCACCTTCTTGAGCCGAGCGTACTGTCAGTTCCAATTTAAGATCACGGAGATATTCCAAGAAGGCTCCATGATAACCAAGTGACTCTAAATAGGCAATATCGCTCTCAGAAAAACTCAAGTTTTCCAAATATTTCACAATTCGCTCTAAGCCAGCAAATACAGCATAGCCGTTTTTAAAAGGCTGTTGACGAAAATACACTTCAAATACAGCATGTTTATTGTGGATACCTTGATCAAAATAGACCTGCATCATGTTGATTTGGTATAAATCAGTATGCAACGTTAAACTGTCATCTGGATACATATGAATACCTCTTTTTTTAGATTTGTTCTATGAATTCCTACCATAAAATTAGTACCATTATAGCACATTTCAGCCCCATTGAATACTGAAAGGAAAGCACAAAAAAAATCTGAGACACAAACCTCAGATTTTTAAAAGATTAAAAGTTTTCTGTGATATATTTATAAACTTCTTGGCCAGCAATCGCACCGTCTCCGACGGCTGTCGTCACTTGACGTAGGTCTTTTTGACGAACATCACCAACCGCAAAAATACCTGGGACTGTGGTTCTCATATGATCATCCGTCACCACCCAGCCATTTTCATCTAAAATACCAAGTTCCGTCGCAAAATCACTGACAGGATCTAAACCGACATAGATAAAGACACCACCAAAGGCCTGCTCTCTAACCTCTCCTGTCTTCACATCTTTTAAAAGGACAGACGTTACTTTTGGTTCCCCCTTAATTTCTTCAACAACCGTATTCCAAGCAAAGTGAATTTTATCATTGGCAAAGGCACGGTCTTGAAGAACTTTTTGGGCACGCAACTGATCACGACGATGGGCAATGGTCACTGTTTTTGCAAACTGAGTCAAAAAGACAGCTTCTTCTACCGCAGAATCGCCACCACCAACGACCAAGAGATCCTCGTCTCTAAAGAAAGCACCATCACAAACAGCACAGTAGGAAACCCCTCTACTATTCAGCTCCTCTTCGCCAGGGACATTCAATGGACGGTGGTTAGACCCTGTTGCAATCACCACGGTTTTAGCTTCAAATTCCCCATCATCTGTGACAATCTTTTTGGTTGCTCCGAGGTCTTCGATGCGCTCTACCTGACCAAACAAATGTTCCACACCAAGATTTTCTAAAGGCTCAAACATTTTTTCAGCCAAGTCTGGGCCACTAATATTCGCATAGCCAGGATAGTTTTCAATGTCAGACGTATTGTTCATTTGACCGCCTGGAATTCCTCTCTCAATCAATGCGACCTTTAAATTGCTTCGTGCTGCATAAAGGGCAGCAGTCATCCCTGCAGGACCTGCTCCAATAATCACTGTATCAAACATACTCAACCTCTTTCTGTTTTGTTGTAACCATTATAATTCTAACACGGTCTTTTTGCAATTATCGTGCTTGAAAGATAAACAAAATCCCTATGACCGCAAAGGTTAAAATAGGAATCGTCATGATATCAATTAAGAGGATATCATACAAATGGGCTTGTCGTTGCTTGGCTGTTTTATCTTTCTTCTTAAGGGCACGGTAGCCAATCCAAATACAAGAAGCGATCCCAACTAAAATCGTTGTCGTCACTAAACTTTGTAAATATAAGGACAATAATTTATTTAACATCACGACTCCAAATATTTTTACATTTTCAGAAAACAAACCCAGCTAGCATCGCCAGCTGAGTCTTACCTCTCCTCTATTATATCAAACATAGGTCCGTTTGTAACTAGCAAAGAATTCTTTTGTCCGTTCTTCTTTTGGATGTTGCATGATTTCCTCTGGTGTTCCAGATTCAATAATCCGTCCTTTATCCAAAAATAGGACCTTATCTGCTACTTGCGCTACAAAAGACATATCATGGCTGACCAGTACCATGGTTTGTCCTGATTTTGCTGCATTGGCAATGGATTTTTCAACTTCTCCAACCAATTCTGGATCCAAGGCCGAAGTCGGTTCATCCAGCAAAAGAACCTCTGGTTTCATGGCCAAGGCACGGGCCAAAGCCACCCGTTGTTTTTGTCCACCTGAGAGGTGACGAGGATAGTGATTTTCACGATCCGATAAGCCGACTTTTGCCAGTTCTTCTCGAGCAATTTTCGTTGCTTCTTGGTCGGATAAGCCCTTCACAACAATGAGCCCTTCTTTCACATTTTCAAGAGCTGTTTTTCTACCAAACAAATTAAACTGTTGGAACACCATGGCCAATTTTCTTCTTAAGGTCAAGATTTGATCTTGGGTAATGTGCTCAAAATCAACCTCGAAATCATCAATCTTAATTCTACCACTGTCTGGAGCTTCCAAATAGTTTAAACTGCGTAAGAAGGTTGATTTACCAGCTCCCGAAGACCCGATTAAGGCCACGACTTCCCCTTTTTGAATTTCCAAACTTAGATTATTTAAAACCTTTTGACCTGAAAATGTCTTTGATAATTCTGAA
>NZ_JVSR01000045.1:0-11010 GCF_001069785.1 Streptococcus parasanguinis | reverse complement strand
CCACTCAACCACTGCGTCTTGCTCGACAATCCAAAAATAATTGAGAGGCTGGGCACTTTTTACCCAACCTCTGATTTATTTAATCCGAAATTTTTGTCTAAGACGTGCAGCTTGACCTCCGATAAAGCGGTCAAAATACCGTAGCCATAATCCTAAGGCTCCATAAATAGCAACTCCCAATCCTCCAATGACGACGATATAAATCATGCTCGATACACGGCCATTTGGTGGGAAAATCCAGCCCAAAATCAAACCGGCGATCAAGACTCCAAGTAGCATCACCACAGTCAGGATAGAACCAAGTAAGGTCCGCTTGAAGACGATGGTGCGATTAAACTGAGTAATGGTTTGGATCTCCCGATACATGAGGACGATTGGCACCATTAACGCAATGGTCGTTGACAAAAGTGGTCCATAAGAACGAAAGACCAAAATAAATGGAATTTGGAGGACCAATTTCACCACTACACCATAAAGGAAATAGCGGATGGCCTTGCGATTTTGAAAGAGGGCTTGAATCATTGGCGATAAGACCGTGTAAAGACCGAGAATTACGGTCTGCAACATCGCTACGATGAAGAGTCCTAAGGCCAAGCCATCTGGTTGCCCATAGAAAACCGTATAAAGTGGTTTTGCGACTGCTACTGCACCAAAGGTGGCTGGAAGCAAGAAAGCGAGCAACATGGTCAAGTTATCCTGTACGAGCTTCCCAGCTGCTTTTAGGTCCCCCTTCACATAATTCTCTGTCAACAGAGGAATCCCAACTCCCCCAATCGAAGTCGCTACCGCAATCAAGATCATGGTGATTTTGTTTGGATTAGCAGAGAAATAACTAAACATGACCAAGAGCTGCTTTTGACTATAATCTGTGAACCAAGACATGACATTGATAAAGGTCATCTGGTCAACAATTTGGAAGAGCTGAATCGCGGAACCTGTGATAATAAAAGGAATGGCCTCACGAATCGTATCGATCAAGAGAGCCCGAGTGTCAATCCCTTCACTTCCCTCTTGCTTTCTAAAAATAGAAGAGAGCAAACCTGTCTTTGCAAGGTAATAAAAGAGCACCAGAAGGCTCGCTCCCATCCCGATAAAGGCCGCAAAGGTCGACTGCGTCACAGCCTGCACGTAATCACCTGAGCCAATCTTCATAATGAAGAAGGTCGTGAGCAACATCCAGATGACCCGGATGACTTGTTCAGCGATCTGGCTAATGGCGTAAGGCTTCATGTTGTTAAAACCTTGGAAAAATCCCCGAATGACACTCATCGAAGGAAAGATCAAGACAGCCCAAGAAAGGCTCTGCATGATCGGAATCAACTCTTTTCCCCCACCTGAAAGACTCGCAAAGACAGGAGACATAAGATACATGAGAATGGCAAATCCTAGGCCTAAAATTCCCATAAATTTCAAGAAGCCCCGAATCAAAGCAAAGCTATGATCGGCTTGGTCCCGGGTATTGTATTTGGCTACTTGCTTGGCAACAGCTACGGGCACTCCAGCTGTCGAAATCAAGAGAAACCAAGCATAGATATTGTAGCCCATTGTAAAAAGACCATTGGCTTGTGGCCCATATTTCCCCATCCAAATATACCAAGGAATAATATAAGCGGCTCCTAGCAAACGGCTGATAAAGTTGCTGGCTGTCATCCAGGCAGTCCCGCGTAGCATCTGGGCTTGCTGGTCATTTTGTTCGTGACTCATTGGTGTCCTCTTTCGTTTCTTCTTCTCTTCATTATAAACTTTTCCATGACACTTGTAAAATAGGGACTTTAGGTTTACAATAGTTTTATGATTACAATTGAACAAACCCTCAACATTTTAAAACATGACCAAAATTTCCGAGAAGTTCTAGTAAATGGTGAATACTACTACCATCTAGAAGGAACAAGTTTTGATGCCATTAGCTATGATAGCCGTAAGGTTTCTGCTAGTACCCTCTTTTTTGTTAAAGGGGCGAGTTTCAAAAAAGAATACCTGGAACAGGCTATTTCTAATGGACTCGGCTTTTATGTCTCTGAAAAAGATTATGAAGTTGGTATTCCTGCCATCCTCGTCAATAATATCAAACAGGCCATGAGCTTAATTGCCATGGAGTTTTATGGGCACCCTGAGAAACAATTAAAACTATTGGCCTTCACAGGGACTAAGGGAAAGACAACCGCGGCCTATTTTGCTTACCATATTTTGGAACAAAGTCACCGACCAGCTATGCTGTCGACTATGAATACGACGCTGGATGGTAAAAACTTCTTTAAATCGACCCTGACAACTCCAGAGAGCTTGGATCTTTTTGCCATGATGGCTGAGGCAGTAGCCAATGATCGGACCCACCTCATTATGGAAGTTTCCAGTCAAGCTTATCTGGTAAAACGAGTTTACGGTCTGACCTTTGACGTTGGTGTTTTTCTCAACATCAGTCCTGACCATATTGGACCGATTGAACACCCAACTTTTGAGGATTATTTCTACCACAAACGTCTCCTCATGAAGAACAGCCAAGCCGTTGTCATCAATAGTGATATGGATCATTTCCAAGTTTTAGCGGACCAAGTCGCGAACCAAGACCACGATTTTTATGGAAGCCAGTCTGAGAATCAAATTGAAAACTCTAAGGCCTTCAGCTTCTCAGCCACTGGTAAATTAGCTGGAAACTATGAAATCCAACTGATTGGACATTTCAACCAAGAAAATGCTGTGGCTGCAGGTCTTGCCTGCCTTCGTCTAGGTGCGAGTCTTGAAGACATCAAAGAGGGAATTGCTAAGACGCGTGTTCCTGGCCGAATGGAAGTCTTGACTCAGAAAAATGGCGCTAAGGTCTTCATCGACTACGCCCATAATGGAGATAGCTTGAAAAAACTGCTCTCAGTTGTCGAAACCCATCAAACAGGGACCATTTCACTGGTACTTGGATCAACTGGTAATAAGGGAGAGAGCCGCCGCAAGGACTTTGGCTTACTCTTAGAAGAGCATCCTGAGATCCAAGTCTTCCTCACAGCTGATGATCCCAACTATGAAGATCCTTTGGCTATCGCTGAAGAGATTAGCAGCTTCATCACGCGCCCTGTTGAGAAAATCGCAGATCGAGAGCAAGCCATTCAACTGGCTATGGCAACAACCAGCAAGCCTGAAGATGCCGTCATTATCGCCGGAAAAGGAGCGGACTGCTACCAAATTGTCAACGGCGTAAAAGAAGAGTATCCAGGTGACGCCGCCATCGCTGAACGTTATCTATAATCAAAAAAACAAGGCTAGGAAGTTTTCCTAGCCTCTTTCTATTGTTTGATAAACATCAGTCTTTCCTTATCCAAGTCCACTGCTAATTCATATTTGCCTTCATCATTTTTGCGGATATAGCCTAAGATTTCTAAACTATCGACAAAGATGTCCTTGCGCTTTTGCTGGACTACTTCTTTTTTGAGAAATTTGAGCAAAAAGCTAGTCATATACTTGAGAGCATACTCAGGATTGACATCGCCCAAAATAGCATAGAGCTTTTCTTGCTCCTCTGTCAATGGATATTGGTGGGCAACCTTGTAGAAGTAATTGGAAAGGGTCTGTGCATGTCGTGCAAAGTCCGTCTCCTCTATGAGAATCGCTTCATTGGTCGTGTTGCGGAGTTCCGTTTGGAAGACCTTGGCTTTTAATTCTTGATAAACTGCACTGTCCTCTCGAACAAAGACCTCCTGATCCAAGTCAACAAGATCAGCTGACTTCAAGAAGGGCAGGTTGAGGGTGTAGCGTTTATTTTCTCGAAGGATGAAGCCCGCTTTGATATACTCCTCCATCAGCTTATCCACTGGTTGATCTGGAAATTGGGCCTTGATTTGCCGCAGGATCACATCGTCGTGCTGATCCAAAAAGTTGATCAAGTCCTTGAAAAATGGCTGACGTGTCAAACGTATGGGATTAATGATTGTAATCATGAATAGGTCTCGTTTACTGTTTTATCGGTTCGTTCTTATTGTAACATAAAAATTAGTTTAAGCGAAATCAATACCAAAGGACAAAATCTTCAATTTATAGATAGGCAGGCAAGAGGGGAAAATAAGGCAATAAAAGAACTTAGTTTTTTCAATCCAAGTTTACTGTAGAAGCCCCATAAGTTATTCCAACTCATTTCATTTCTATTATTTTAAAAGAAATAAAATCAGTCAGTAGTTGCTTAATGCGTTCTGGACATTCTTCATTGTCCCTACTGTAGATACTCACTAGGCCATGTAAAAAAATAAAGATTCCACTACGAATATTTAGCACTTCTGCATCAGATAAGTCTTTCGGTAAAAAGACATCAATAGCTTCTTCCAATAAACGATAACTTTTCATTCTCAATTGCATCAACGGTTGCGAACAATCGCCTGGATCTTCATGCTCTCCACGGTAAAAAATCAATAATTCATAAAAACTTCGTTCTCTAAACCCAAAATCCACATATGTTTGACAGATTTGGAGCAGACGTTCTTTATCAGTCTGCTTGGAATGGCTGATTTCTAAGCAAGTATGATAGAGATGAGTTAACGGTTTTTCCGCTACTGCATATAAAATATCCTCTTTCTTTTTAAAATACTGATAAATAGCTGTATGTGAACATCCTGCAGCTTGAGCAATCTGCCTAATTCCCACCTTCTGGTAAGGTTCTTTTCGGAAAATTTCCTCTGCTACTCTGATAATTCTGGACCTTGTATCCTTTGCCATTACAAACTCCCTTTAAACCCATTCAATGCCTCAAAATCTCGTACTGCATCTTTTACCTCACTACCATGACAAACACTAACAAGTGCCTGCGGATAACTATTGAGAATTCTTTCACCACTAGCTAAAGCTTGTCTCATATCTGCTGTATATCCTTTCATTGGTGGACGCAACTTTCCACCTCTCGTAGCTGTGAAAAGATCTCCAGCGATTAAAACTTGATCCTCTTCATGGTAATAAACAACATGACCAGGGGAATGCCCAGGAGAAAATAGGGGTTTTAGTCCTGCACTACTTATCAAGTCTTGACCTTCTTGACTTTCAACAGTTATAAAAGTAGCCGGATCAAAAATCACTTTTTCCGTCTCTTTTCTATTAGGAAAAGGTTCTTTGCCTGAAATATAGGGGAATTCCTTCTCACTGATTAAAGTCGGGATGTTCCCAAAGTGCTGTCTAAGATAGAGCAAACCTTTGATATGATCTGGATGTCCATGGGTCAGAAAAATTGCTTCAATTTTTTGTGGGAGTAAAAACTGGGCAGCGTACTTCTCCATTCCTCGCATTCCCGTATCAATCACATAAAAGCGACCAGATGATTCAACTAGCCATATGCTGACAACAAAAATGCCCAATTCGAACTCAAACTTATTTATATGTGGACTGATTTGTTTTGTACGTGTTAATAAACGATACAAGAAAGACATATTTACTTCCTCCTTTAATTTCCAGAAAAACTAACCAGTGGTTAGTTTTTGCTGCAGTATATCATATTTTATCTGTCTATACAAGAAACATCCAGAGGATATTAAAATAAAAAATACAACTTTTACAAGTTGTATTCTAAGGTAGAACATATTTTTAAAATCAGGAAATAATATATCGAGACTTTCCGCTGTGAGGAAAGGATTAAAAAATTATTTTTCTTTAGTTTGATGTAACTCTTATAAACTGTATCAAAGTTTCAGATTGTTATTTCATGAATCCAAATCATCCAAATACCTTTCTTTAAAATGTAGCAGTGGAGATTGGGCTAACTGACTCGGGTTGGTCCCGGGCTGATCTAGAGGAACGGCTAGACCGAGCTCCTTGTAGTAATCCAGCCAGAACGGACTAATCTCCTCTTCCTCATCTCCAAACTTCATGGGAATGGTTTCAAAAATAGGAAGTAGTTCAGCAATGAACTGGGAACAGTAATAACCATCTCCATCCTGATAAAAGGACGCATTGTAGGGAGCCCCTAAAAGACTCTCTGCTCGCTTTTTGACCTCTGGACAATCAATCTCCGCACAGCGATAAAGGTCATATACTTTCTCAGCTTCAAAGAAATCTTCAGGGGACTGGGAAAGGACGCCACCTTCTACCGTGGCATGATAAATGAATCCGTCCAAAAAGATGGCCACATGGCTATAGTTGCCAGTTGATGCCTGGATGGCCTGCCCTATATCCGAATCATCTTTCACAAAGATTAAATCACCATTTTCTAGCATATTTCTCTCCTAGAAAAAAAGGAGCCGAAACTCCTTTTTAATAATGGGTTTCCCCATTTATCATTATGCATTAAAGCTTTCAGTCAATTGAGGAACCACTTGTTTCTTACGTGAAACGGCACCTGGAAGGAAAGCATGATTGTTTTCAAGTTTGAAGTTGAAGGCTGCTTCTACCTTATCCATGTTGGCACCAAGAGCCAAGATTTCTGAGTTTGAGTTGACGATGTCTGTAATCATCAAAACAAAGTCAGAGTAGCCGTTAGCTGCATTGGCAGCTTGGATAGCTGCTTCGATTTCAGCTTGGCGTTCCAAAACTTCCGCAATATCAACTGTGTTCACTTGAGCCACACGAACGTTATTTCCGTTCAATTCAAAAGTCTTAGCATCGATGTCGATCAATTCTTCTGCTGATTTGCTTGCCAAGTTAGTACCAGCCTTGAGCATTGCAAGACCATATTCTTCCAAGTTGACACCAGCCAATTCAGCCAATTCTGGCGCAATCACTTTATCAGATGGGTGTGTTGTTGGAGATTTCAAAAGAAGGGTATCTGAAATCAAACCTGAAAGCATCAAACCTGCCAATTCTTTTGGCACTGCTACACCGTGTTCTTTGAACATGCGGTAAACGATAGAAGATGCTGATCCTACTGGTTCCAAACGCATGTAAAGTGGGCTGGCAGTTTCAAAGTTAGCCACACGGTGGTGATCCACTACACCGTAAACTTCTACTTCAGCGATATCTGAAACAGATTGTTGGAATTCGTTGTGGTCTGTCAAGATGACTTGCTCTGCACCTTCTGCTTTAGCTGATGTGATGACGCGTGGTGCTTCCACACCAAAATAGTCCAATACGAAAGCTGTTTCTTCATTTGGAGTTCCAAGAGCCACTGCTTCTGTATCCAAACCATAAGCTTCTTTTGCAAGATAAGCAAAAGCTACAGATGAGCCGATAGCATCTGAGTCAGGATTTTGGTGACCAAAAACGAGAATTTTTGACATGTTTCTACCTCTTTATTTCATTTATAGATTCACTCTATTTTAACACGTTTTTCCGTTTAAAGAAAGGGAAGAACAATGCATTCACTAGAAAAAACAGTTGGGATTGCCAACTGTTTTTCTTCTTTATCCTTTGACCCGTTTCAGGTAATCTTGGTAACTTTCTGTTTCCATCAAATCTTTTGCATTTTGGACCCGTTCTTTTGTCGGTGGTTTCACACCCTCCAATTTGTACGGAATTCCCAATTCACGCCATTTGAATTCCCCCATGGTATGGTAAGGCAGGATCTCAAATTTATCGACATTTTTTAGGGTTTTAACAAATTTTCCAAGCTCGATCAAGTCGTCATCTCGGTCTGTAAGCCCAGGTACCAAAACGTGACGAATCCAGACTGGTTTTCCAATATCAGATAGGTACTTGGCACAAGCTAAAATCGTTTTATTGGTATGGCTGGTCACAATTTTGTGACGTTCATCATTGATTTCCTTGATATCCAGAAGCACCAAGTCTGTCACTGCCATCAAGCGGTCAAATTTTTCCAAATAACGAGGCGTATTCCGGAAAGGAAGAGCACAGGTATCCAAAGTACAATGAATGCCCAACTCTTGAGCCTTGGTAAAAAGTGCAATCAAAAAGTCAATCTGCAAGAGGGCTTCTCCACCACTGACCGTGATTCCCCCTTTTTGGCCCCAAAAGCCACGATAACGGAGGGCTTCTTCTAGGACATCATCCACTGTCCGTTCACGGGACTTGTTGGTTTCCATAGCCCAAGTATCTGGATTGTGGCAGTATTGACACCGCATTTGACACCCTTGAAGGAAGACAATAAAGCGGATCCCAGGCCCATCTACTGCCCCAAAACTTTCTGTTGAGTGTACCATTCCTGTTACTTTTCCATAGTCAACTGTTTCATTTTCCATTGAGGAACCTCTTCTCTTGAAAACGTTTTATGGTTTTATTATAACACGATTCCATCTATTTTAAAGAGTTTAAGCTTCTTTTTGAAAAGAATCTGTTTTTTTCAGTAGTTTTCATTGTCCTAGTACAGTTTCCAATTTGGGACTATCTGTCCTGTATGTTGGAACAAAAAAGGAGCCAGCGACTCCTTTTTTAGATCTTTCTTTTGAAAACGTTAGTAAGTCTTTTTCTTCTTATACCAGACAAGACTCATCGTAGCTATTGCCACTCCAAAAAGAGCTAGATAGCTTGTTTCTTGTCCAGTAGATGGGAGGATTTTCCGTTTTCCTGGTGTCTTCGTTTCTGTTGCTGCCTCTTCCTTGTCGTCTTGCTTCTCATCTTCGTTCTTGCCCTTCTCTTTGCTTTCAGATGGTGAACTCTTTTGTTCATTGGCTTGAGCCTGATGAGGGGCTAGTTGAGACCCTGTATTCGATGAGGAAGGGATGGTTTGATCCGTTGGTTGTCCTGTATTCCCTTGTTGATCATCCGTCGGCGTTCCTGGAGTTTGTGCTCCACTAAAGTCGATTTGGACCAAGACAGGATCATGGTCTGATGCACGACCATGTTCCTTCATAAAGGAAGCATTGATATGGACTGGTTCAAACCTTGCTTTGGCTGCCATGTTGTTTGAGATAAAAATGTTATCCAAAACTTGATTGCTTCCACGGTAGAAATAAGAATAGCGATCGCCTGCATCATGTTGAGCCATTAAGTTGGTTAGTTCACTACCCGCAAGGATCTGTGCCGTGGTTGAGAAATCGTAGTCATTAAAATCACCCGTCAAAACAAAGGTGGTCTTCGGATTTTGCTTCAAGCCTTCTTGAACGAATTGATGGATGACACTAGCTTGTGCTTCACGAGTTGGCAAGGTATGTTCCACTGCTGGTTGGCTTGCCCCATAAATAGCATCATCTCCGATTTTTGATTTCAAGTGATTGGCAATCACCACAACTGGTTGACCTTTGAATTCAAATTCAACAGCCAAAGACTTGCGAGTATGATCAAACGATGGGTCATTAGGGGCAATCCGAGCTGGATTTTTAACCAGGTGTCCCTTGTCAAATTGTGCTGCCTCGTTGCTAGTTGCTGCCTCTTTTTTGGCTAAGGTTACGCGTTCTGGATTGTAGAGGATTCCCAAACGAATATTAGAACCAGGCTTTCCTCCGTCAGCGCCATCTACTGGAGCAACCTCCGTATACTCATAGCTCTTGCCACCCAATTCCTTGATCCGATTGGCTAGTTTGCGTCCACTTTCAACACCACTGGTCGTTCCGTCATCCACACTACCATTATTGTCCTGGACTTCAATCAAAGTAATGATGTCTGGATTGTGAATTTCATGGATAAAGGAATTGGCAATCAGCGTCACCTTATCCTCTGGGGTTTCATTTTTGGCATTGTTAGCCGAGAAATTTTCAATATTATAGGAAGCAATGGTCAGCTTGTCCTCACTTGGTTGGGTTTGAGCTGCTTGACGCTGCAAGCCACCGTCTTGGACCATCAACTGTTGAGTGGGCTCTAATTTATAGAAGCTATTTCGATACGTTACCACTCCTGTCACATCTTCTGTAAAGTAATCCTTGGCTTTTGCGACAAACTGATTCCCAACATAAATCGGGATCGTCGCAGTATTTTGCGCATGTGGCCGTAGATTCAGACCTCCAATATTGTTTAAAGGAAGGCCTGTGAAATCTTCTCCCAAGACATAGATATCTCCCTTGTACTGGGGACCAAGGACATGCGGTTTCTTCACCACTGTGAGCATTCCTTCCAGGCTTTCCCAATAATCGAGGGCATCGGTTTCTGGAGCATAGGCAGTCGGATTAGGCTTCACATCTGCTGGCATGCCCGCAGTGATATTCACAGCTTCTGGAAGAGGGGCCGTCCCATCTTTTGTGATCCAAGCATCGACCAGCATGGTCACCGTTAAACTATTCGTTGGTTCCTTAAAGGTTTTCCCAGCTCCCAAGGTAACCTCTTCCATATAGCCTTCCTTGACGGTACCAGTGATTTTCACCTTGTCACCGACTTTCACCTTGTATTTGGAAACAACATAAATCCCATCTGAAGTACGGCTATTCCCATCCGACTCAATATCTTGGGCATAAAAACCATAGCGGTCTGTCTTAGTCACCACTGCATTTTTGATGGCTACCTTTTGGCCTTCCAGTGGAGAGCGTTGCGATTCCCCTTGAATGTCCCCGACCTTAACCGTTTTCTCCTCAGTAGCGTCTGAGGAACTGCTAGATGTCTCTTCTTTATCACTCGAAGCTCTCGTCGTAGCGTCTGTAGTTGTTGTTGCGGAAGTCGAATGATTTGTCAAGCCTTCCTCGCTACTAGTGTTCGTCACAAGTGCTGACTCTGAAGTCGAAGCTGTGGTCTCGTCAGCAACTACCGTGAGGGCACTGTTAAAGACCCCCAACTGACTAACCAATAAGGTAGCTACTGCTAATAATCGAATCTTTTTTCCGTTATTTCTCATGCTTCTCTCCATCCCTAAAAAGTTTTCCTCTTTTATTATAAGGGAATGGTTTTACATTTTCAAGCGCTTTCAAAAATATTTTTCAAAAAAAACACTTCAACCCAATAAGAAAGAAATTTTGATTTCACCAATCGATAATCGCGATAAGATCTTACTGGATCTTGGAAAAGACCAACACGTGCTAACGGTCCGCTCCCAAGTTTACTTAGCAGACGGTCGGCAATTCCAGTTCACCGAAAGCCGTCACAAATTAGACAAGTTTCATTTTGTCGACTATGCAGAGCGGAGGAAATAAAAAGGAGGCTGGGACAAAAGTCCTAGCCTCTCAGTTATCTTTGTATTGTAGAGCAAGACGCAGTGGTTGAGTGGGCTCTACTACGCTGATTTCATCAGCT
>NZ_JVSR01000044.1:0-39045 GCF_001069785.1 Streptococcus parasanguinis | reverse complement strand
TACTGTCAACACTTTTTTTAAAAATTTTTTATTTTTTTGAAAGTTTTTTTGAAATAAACAAAGAAAAGCCTGTATTACAGGCTTTTCTATTAGTCTAGTTCTTTGTTAATGATGAGAAATTTTTCTTCTCCATAACCTCTTTTAATTAATCCTGCTTTAGCTATGTCCAGAAGATCTTTTGAAAAGGATTGTATCGCTTCTTTTTCCTTTTCACTTAGATTTTTCTTTGAATATTTCTTTCTAAGTTTTCGATAGTCCTGTTCTTCATTTTTAAAAAATGAACATTCTTCTAAATAGTTTTCCAGTTTTTCTAATTCTACAAACAAGCCCAACTCAAAGGCTATCGGGGCAAAGGTGGTTTCTAATGGTTGTGTACAAACGCTTCTAAATTCCACAGTCCCACGAGCAGTTAAATCTTGAAATTGGTAACTTCGATGTTGTTTTAGATCTTCTTTTACAGGGTTAATGATCTTCTCATTTCCATCAGCCGTATAGGCCGTAATTTCTTTTTGATCTAGATAGTTTTCCACTCGAATTGGTTTAAAATAATATGATTTGCCCTCTCTAATTGCCGTAAAAATAGCTGTTCTAGCGAGATTATTAAAAAACTCTTCTTCGCTTTGGTAGTCCTTAGGATAAATCCCTACATTTTCCTTATAATAACCATGTAAGGATTCTTCCCAGAAAATATCTCTGGCAATTTTTGTATCCCAAACCTCTGCTGAAAATTCTGAGTTAGAAAACAAATATGCTTTTACTGCTTCAATTTTATTAAATGCATTAATGATGCGAAGATAGTTATCGCGCCTTACATCCAATTGAACCTGGTTTCCGCATATAAATGCTCCGTACGAAGGATAGGAGTGTGTTTTCATCCCTGTACCATTCATTGCAAGGAAAGCCATTAACATCTTGTATCGTTCGATTTTCACTGGGCTATTATCATTTTCTTTCCACAAAGGATGGATTCCGCGCCCTTGGATTTCGTGATTATTTTCTTGCAAAATCGGTTGAATGATCTTTAAATAAGCCTCAAAACGTTTGGCTACCTCATTTATAGAATGAGCTCTCTCAAATGCAAATTCAATTGTATTGTAACTCAACTCGAATAGAATACGATCTTTAGAAGAGCAGTGAATCAATTGAATGGGATTTTGATCGTCATCTATTTTTTCAACTTCAAAATCTGATAAGTTGGCTAAGGTTCGAAAAAGATTTTTCGTCACCTCTATATTTGTTTTGTTTCCATTTGTTTCTACAATCGGAAACTCTAATTCAACTCCGACAAAGAGTTCCGAATCCTCTTTCATATTACTAAGGTACTTCTCTTTTAGTAATTTAATTGCTTGTTGTTTTGTCATTGAATCCTTTTTCTTCTATTGGAGATATGGGTTCCATTATATCATTTTTTGCTATTCTCGACTACTCATGAAAAGCAAGACAAAACGCCTGCTTACGAAATTGTTTTAAATTAAAGCAATTTCGTAAACAAGCGTCTACCATTCATTCAATATGATGAGTGTTCCCGCTGGGGAAAATCCCCAGCGGTAGACCAGAGCTAGACTAAGAATAACAGTGTATTCCATCATCATAACACTCAACAAAATTGATGATATTATACCAATTCGATGATAGCCATTGGCGCAGCATCACCACGACGTGGTTCAGTTTTAAGGATACGAGTATATCCACCATTGCGCTCAGCATAACGAGGTGCTAATTCAGAGAACAATTTTTGAAGTGCAGTTGTTTCTGAGTATTTACCTGTTTCTTCATCAAAGTTTTGTGATGCAACTTCGTTACGTACGAATGCAGCAGCTTGACGACGTGCATGCAAATCACCACGTTTACCCAAAGTAATCATTTTTTCAACTGATTTACGGATTTCTTTCGCACGTGCTTCAGTTGTTACAATTGCTTCATTGATGATAAGATCTGTAGTCAAATCGCGAAGCATCGCTTTACGTTGTGAGCTAGTGCGTCCTAGTTTACGGTAAGCCATGTATTCCTCCTCTATTTATCGTTTTTTAACCCAAGGCCTAAGTCGGCAAGTTTGATTTTAACTTCTTCAAGACTCTTACGTCCCAAGTTACGAACTTTCATCATTTCTGCTTCTGATTTTTCAGTCAAATCGTAAACAGTATTAATGCCAGCACGTTTCAAACAGTTATATGAACGAACTGAAAGATCTAATTCTTCGATCGTACGTTCTAAAATGCGATCATCAGAAGTTGTATCTACTTCCTTCATAACATCTGTTGCAATAGCAATTTCAGTTAAGTTTGTGAATAGATTTAGGTGTTCTGTCAAAATACGAGCAGACAAACCTAAGGCATCTTCTGGAATGATTGTCCCATTTGTCAAAATTTCAAGGGTTAGCTTGTCAAAGCCATCGTTGCTACCAACGCGTGCTGGTTCAACTTGGTAATTGACTTTAGTCACTGGCGTATAGATTGAATCTACAGCAAGTGTTCCCACTGGTGCATCATCTTTTTTGTTTTGATCAGCTGGAACATAGCCACGTCCACTGTTTACAGTAAGCGTCGCTTTCAAAGATGCTCCCTCTCCGATTGTAAATAGATAATGATCAGGGTTTACAATTTCGATGTCACTATCAGTAAGAATATCTCCAGCAGTTACTTCTGCAGGTCCTTCTACATCAAGTTCAATAATCTTTTCGTCTTGGACGTAAGATTTAACGGCGATTCCTTTAACGTTAAGAATAATTTGCATAACGTCTTCACGGACTCCTGGAACGGTATCAAATTCGTGGAGTACACCTTCAATGTTGATTGAAGTGACAGCTGCACCTGGAAGTGAAGCCAGAAGTACACGACGAAGTGAGTTTCCAAGTGTTGTACCATAGCCACGTTCAAGTGGTTCTACGACAAACACGCCATAATCTTTGTTTTCATCAATTTTTGTTATATTTGGTTTTTCAAACTCAATCATTTGCTATACTCCCTCTTAAACGAAAAGCTGTGTAATTGTTGATGATTATACACGGCGACGTTTTGGAGGACGAGCACCATTGTGTGGTACAGGAGTTACATCGCGGATTGCAGTTACTTCAAGACCAGCAGCAGCAAGTGCACGAATAGCAGACTCACGACCTGAACCAGGACCTTTAACAGTTACTTCAACAGATTTAAGTCCGTGTTCTTGAGCAGCTTTTGCAGCAGCTTCTGATGCCATTTGAGCAGCAAATGGTGTAGATTTACGAGAACCTTTAAATCCAAGTGCACCTGCAGATGACCAAGCGATTGCGTTACCATGCACATCAGTAATCATAACAATTGTGTTGTTAAATGTAGCGTGAATATGAGCAATACCAGATTCGATATTCTTTTTCACACGACGTTTACGTGTTGGTTTAGCCAAGATTTTTACCTCCTTATTTTATTTTATTTTTTCTTACCTGCAATCGCAACAGCTTTACCTTTACGAGTGCGAGCATTGTTTTTAGTGTTTTGTCCACGAACTGGAAGTCCACGACGGTGACGGATACCACGGTATGAACCGATTTCCATCAAGCGTTTGATGTTCAAGTTTACTTCACGACGAAGGTCACCTTCAACTTTGATTGCGTCAACTTCACGACGGATAGCATCTTCTTGATCTGGTGTAAGATCGCGAACACGAATATCTTCAGAAACGCCTGCAGCAGCAAGGATTTTCTTAGATGTTGGAAGTCCGATACCGTACACATAAGTCAATGAAATTACTACACGTTTGTCATTTGGAATGTCAACTCCAGCAATACGAGCCATGTTTTCTCCTTTCTATCTTATCCTTGACGTTGTTTGTGTTTTGGATTTGCTGGGCAAATTACCATAACACGACCATTACGACGAATTACTTTACAGTATTCGCAAATTGGTTTGACCGATGGTCTTACTTTCATTTTTATCCCTCCAAGTTTTTCGATTATTTAAAGCGGTATGTGATACGTCCACGTGTCAAATCGTACGGACTCATCTCCACTGTAACACGATCTCCCGCTAAAATACGAATATAGTTTTTACGAATTTTACCAGAAACTGTTGCTAAAATCTGATGTCCATTTTCAAGTTCAACCGTAAACATAGCATTCGGCATTGTATCGACTACTTTGCCTTCTACTTCAATCACATCGTCTTTTGCCACGCAAAAGTACCTCCATAAATTTCGATTCATTCCTCTGAGCACAGAGGTAACAATTATAAGTCAGACTAACTAATTGTAACA
Source organism: Streptococcus parasanguinis (assembly GCF_001069785.1). Lineage (GTDB taxonomy): Bacteria > Bacillota > Bacilli > Lactobacillales > Streptococcaceae > Streptococcus > Streptococcus parasanguinis_T. The sequence continues at coordinate 34,818 of NZ_JVSR01000044.1, read as the reverse complement.
CTAGTTGTCCAATATTGCAAGCATGAAAAACGCTTTTATTTCAAATTTGACAAGACTTTTTCAATGTCTGAAAATACATCATTGATATCTTGGTTCCCTTGGATGTCATGTACGAGTCCTTTTGAACGATAAAATTCAATGATTGGTTCACCTTGGGCAATATTAACATCCAAACGACGTTTTACTGTCTCAGGTTTATCATCTTCACGTTGGTAGTAATCTTCCTCTTTGTAATCAACTGGTGGATTGAATACTTTATGGAAAGTTTCTCCAGTTTGACGATGAATGATACGTCCGCTCAAACGCTCTAAAAGACTGTCTGGATTTACTTCGATGTTGATAACACCTTCAAGCTCAATACCAAGTTCAGCCAATGTTTTATCTAAAGCATGAGCTTGCTCAATGGTACGTGGATATCCGTCTAACAAGAAACCTGTTTCTTTAATATCATCTTGAGCAAGGCGTTCTTTTACAATTCCATTGGTTACTTCATCTGGTACCAACTCACCTTTATCAATGTATGATTTTGCCAATACACCCATTTCAGTTTGGTTAGCCATTGCTGCGCGGAACATATCTCCAGTGGAGATGTGCGCTACGTGAAACTCTTCAACGATTTTAGCTGCTTGAGTTCCTTTACCTGCTCCAGGCAACCCCATAATTAAAAGATTCATGATGAATTCTCCTTATTTTGTTTTTAAATGGAAGCAGGAGCGAATTCCTATTTCCATTTAAAAACAAAATAGAAGGCTGACAAAGTCAACCTTATTCTATTCTGTTGTTGTGTCCATAAATCCGACATACTTACGTTTTAATAAGTAGCCTTCTAATTGTTTCATTCCCTCAATACCTGTTGAAATAATGATTAACAAACTAGTTCCTCCAAGAGCAACTGCATCTGTCAAACCAAATAAATCTCGAGCTAGGATTGGAATGATGGTAATAAAGCCAAGGAATACTGATCCGACGCTTGCTAAACGACGTAGCAAACGAGACATAAACTCTTCTGTCCCCTTACCAGGGCGAACGCCTGGGATATAGGCACCACTCTTTTGAAGGTTTTCTGCCGTTTTTTCAGGATTGATCTGAACAAACGTGTAGAAGAAGGTGAAGAGAATGATCAATAAGGCATACATTGCCACACCAGTTGGTGTGTTTGTAGCCAACATGGCTTGAGCTGTTTTCACCCATCCTGCATTGTAACCCATAGCGCTAATCACTTGGAAAATTGCAGCAGGCGCTGCTGTAATCGAACTAGCGAAGATGACAGGAATAACTCCTGCTGGGTTTACTTTCAAAGGTAGGTAAGAACTTGATGGAGCTCCTTGTGCAATCTTTGTATATTGGATTGGAATCTTGTATTGTGCTTGCTCCACAAAGGTTGTAAAGTAAACAATAACCAAGACAGCAAGGATTAATACCCCAACAAAAATGAGGGAATTGGTCATTTGACCAGAACGAACATTCACAAATGCATTTTCATAGATTTCTTTAATCATCTCAGGAATTGATGACACAATCCCTGCAAAGATAATCATTGAAACACCATTACCGTACCCTTTATCTGTGATTTGTTCTCCAAGCCAAGTCACAATCATGGAACCGGTCGTCAGAATCGCACCGATTAATAGATAGGTCTTGGCATTTGGAGTTGCGACTAATTTCGCCTGAGACAAAGTGTGGAAGGTGGCTGTAATCCCGATGGATTGAACAAAGGCTAGAACCAAAGAAATATAGCGCGTTGCTTGGTTGAGCTTTCTTCGACCAACTTCCCCTTGTTTGCCCCATTCAACAAACTTAGGTAACAGATCCATTTGCAAAAGTTGTACGACGATCGAAGCTGTGATGTATGGACTTACCCCTAATGCGAAAACTGAGAAGTTCCTCATGGCATTCCCAGAAACCAAACTGAGCATGTTCAAGAAGGACACATCTTGAAGGTTGTTCAGAATTTTCGCATTTACACCAGGCACTGTAATCGTGGTCCCAATGCGGAAAACAAGAATGATGAAGATCGTAAATAAAATCTTCGACCGTACTTGTTTCACCTTAAATGCATCTTTTAATAATTTAAAAAACATAGGTCACCTCACTTAGATGACTTCAACTGAACCACCTTTAGCAGTGATAGCTTCTTCAGCTGATTTAGAGAATTTAGCTGCTTTAACAGTCAACTTCTTAGTCAATTCTCCGTTACCAAGAATTTTGATACCTGATTTTTCAGCTTTTACAATTCCTGATTCTACAAGTACTACTGGAGTTACTTCAGCACCATCTTCAAAGGCGTTCAATTGATCAAGGTTCACAATAGCATATTCTTTAGCGTTGATGTTTGTAAATCCACGTTTTGGAAGACGACGGAACAATGGAGTTTGTCCACCTTCAAAACCAAGACGTACACCGCCACCGCTACGAGCTTTTTGACCTTTTTGACCACGGCCAGAAGTTTTACCATTACCAGATGAAGTACCACGACCAACACGGTTGCGGACTTTACGTGAACCTGTAGCAGGTTGTAATTCATGAAGTTTCATTATTAATTTTCTCCTCTTTTGTAAATTGCTAACGCATGTAATCAGGAAAAGGTGTCCTAACTACAAACTCGCCTATACTTATATTTAGTTTTAGGGGATGAGAACCTCTCATACCCCTGAAAACTTTGTTTCTATTTCAAATAGATTATTTTACTTCTTCAACTGTTACCAAGTGAGATACAGCAGTGATCATACCACGTACTGCTGGGTTATCTTCTTTAATAACAGAGCTGTTCAATTTGCCAAGTCCAAGTGCTACAACAGTTTTACGTTGTGACGGGATGCGTCCGATTGGAGACTTAGTCAAAGTAATTTTAATTTGAGCCATTTGAATCTCCTTTCTTAAGCTAAGTCAGAAACTGAAATACCACGAAGGGCAGCAACTTCATCAGCGCGTTTCAATTGTGCTAAACCGTTAACAGTTGCACGAACGATGTTGATTGGAGTGTTTGATCCAAGTGATTTAGATGTAACATCTGCAATACCTGCCAATTCGACAACGGCACGAACTGCTCCACCTGCAGCAACCCCAGCCCCTTCGATAGCTGGTTTCAACAATACACGAGCTCCACCAAATACTGATGTTACTTCGTGTGGAATTGTTGTTCCAACCATAGGAACTTCGATCAAGTTTTTCTTAGCATCTTCAACAGCCTTACGGATTGCTTCTGGAACCTCTTGAGCTTTACCAGTACCAAATCCAACACGGCCATTACGGTCACCAACAACTACAAGAGCGGCAAAACGAAGACGACGTCCACCTTTAACAACTTTTGTTACACGGTTGATGGCAACTACGCGTTCTTCAAGTTCAACTGCATTATCTTTAAATGCCATTTTCTAGTGTCCTCCTATTAGAATTTCAATCCGTTTTCACGAGCTGCATCAGCCAAAGCTTTAACACGTCCGTGATATAGATATCCACCGCGGTCGAACACCACTTCAGAAATACCTTTAGCAACTGCACGTTCAGCAACAAGTTTGCCGACAACAACGGCTTGTTCAGTTTTAGTTCCTTTTGAAACTTCTTTGTCAAGAGTTGAAGCGCTTGCGAGCGTTACACCCGCTACGTCATCAATTACTTGAGCGTAGATGCCTGTATTAGAACGGAATACGTTCAAACGTGGGCGATCAGCAGTTCCAGAGAGTTTTCCGCGAACGCGACGGTGGCGTTTTTGACGGATTTTGTTTTTATCTGGTTTCGAAATCACAATTTTCACCTCTTAATTTTAAAATCATGTGCTAAGCACTGAGTTGGTAAGATGAAGGTTGGTTGAAAAACAACCAAACTACATTATTTACCTGTTTTACCTTCTTTGCGGCGAACGTATTCACCAACATAACGGATCCCTTTACCTTTGTATGGTTCAGGTGAACGAAGGCTACGTACATAAGCAGCTGTTTGACCAACTACTTCTTTTGAAATTCCGCTAACAACGATTGTTGTTGGGTTTGGAAGTTCAAAAGTAATTCCTTCTGGAGCTTCAACTTCGTCTGGGTGTGATTTACCAACAGCCAAAACAAGTTTTGATCCTTGAAGTTGTGCACGGTATCCAACCCCGCGCATTTCAAGTTCTTTCTTGAATCCTTCTGATACACCAGTAACCATGTTGTTCAAAAGGGCACGAGTTGTTCCGTGGATTGTTTTCATTTCTTTTGAATCGTTTGGACGGTGAAGTGTTACTTCAGTACCTTCCACACGGATTTCAATATCTTTTGAGAACTCACGAGTAAGTTCTCCTTTAGGTCCTTTTACAGTTACAACGTTGTCATTGTTAGTGATTTCAACACCAGCAGGCAACACGATAACTTTATTACCAATACGTGACATGTTTTTTATTCTCCTGTTAAATTGTCAGGCCTTTGCGGGCCAGTTTTCACGGGGTTTAAGATACTTATTTAGTTCTAGAGCTGAACTGAACACGCTCTAAGAACTTTGTATCTTGATTTGAGTTCGAGCTAAGAATTTGGTGAAAAAGATAAGTTTGTCTTGGAGCATCGCTCCTACTACAAACTTCCTATTTTCACTGCATTCTTTTAACGCTCTCACATCATCAATTACCAAACGTAAGCGATAACTTCCCCACCAACGTTCTTTTGGCGTGCTTCTTTATCAGTAAGCAAACCTTCAGAAGTTGAAAGGATAGCAATTCCAAGTCCGTTAAGAACTTTTGGAAGATCTTCACGTTTTTTGTAAACACGCAAACCTGGTTTAGATACACGTTTCAAGTTTGTGATAACTTTTTCACCGTTTTGTCCGTATTTCAAGAATACACGGATGATGCCTTGTTTGTCATCTTCGATGAATTCAACGTTTTTTACAAAACCTTCGCGTTTAAGGATTTCAGCAATCCCTTTTTTGATGTTTGATGCAGGTACTTCAAGTACTTCGTGTTTTGCTTGGTTAGCGTTACGAATACGTGTAAGGAAGTCTGCGATTGGGTCAGTCATAACCATTATAATTTCTCCTCTTACTAGTAGTTTGCAAGTTGCACTTGCTAGTTAATACATGATACAGAGAGCGTAACAGCGAGAGCAAAAATAGGCAATTTGATGCAGGAGCGATGCTCCAAAGAAAATTGGTCTTTTTTGCCAAAGCTGTAGCTCGTGTTCAAATTGGCAAGCCCAACTGAACCCGGGCTAAACTCTGTGTGAAAAAGATAAACTTTCCTAGAAACTAAAGTTTCTTCGTCAAGTTTCCTATTTTCACTTGGAGTTTTAACGCCCTTGATATCTTAAATTACCAAGATGCTTTTGTGACACCTGGGATTTGACCTTTGTATGCCAATTCACGGAAGCAAACACGGCAAAGTTTAAACTTGCGGTAAACTGAGTGTGGACGTCCACAACGTTCACAGCGAGTGTATGCTTGAGTAGAGAACTTCGCTGGGCGTTTGTTCTTAGCAATCATAGATTTTTTAGCCATTAGTTTTACCTCCTATATTATTTTGCAAACGGCATACCGAGGCCAGTAAGCAATGCACGTGATTCTTCGTCTGTGTTCGCTGTAGTTACGATTACGATATCCAAACCACGAGTTTTATCAACATCATCAAAGTTGATTTCTGGGAAGATCAATTGTTCTTTCACACCAAGTGTGTAGTTTCCGCGTCCATCAAATGATTTTGTTGGAACACCATGGAAGTCACGTACACGTGGAAGTGAAACTGTTACCAATTTATCCAAGAATTCGTACATACGTTCACCACGAAGGGTAACTTTTGCACCGATCGCAACACCTTCACGAAGACGGAAGCCGGCGATTGATTTTTTAGCCTTAGTGATCAATGGTTTTTGACCTGAGATCAAAGCAAGCTCTTCAGCAGCTTTTTCAAGGTTTTTAGCATTTGATACTGCATCACCGACACCCATGTTCAAAACGATTTTATCAACTTTTGGCACAGCCATAACTGATGAATAGTTGAACTGCTCAGTCAATGATGGTACTACTTCATTAAGGTATTTTTCTTTTAAACGATTAGCCATTATACTTCTCCTTTCCTTCGTGATTAGTCAAGCACTTCGCCTGATTTTTTGTTGTAGCGAACTTTTTTGCCGTCTACAAATTTGTAGCCAACACGTCCAGCAACACCGTTTTTGTCCAAAACTTGAACGTTAGAAGCATGGATTGGAGCTTCTTTTTCAACGATCGCACCTTGAGGGTTTTCGTTATTTGGACGTTGGTGTTTCTTGATGATGTTTACACCTTCTACAACAACTTTATTTACTTTTGGAAGAGCAGTAAGAACAACAGCTTCTACGCCTTTGTCTTTACCAGCGATAACGCGAACTTTGTCGCCTTTTTTTACAAACATTTTATTCTCCTTTTATTCTTACGCCCGATGGGCACCCTGGCTATGCCAGGGGACTGTGTTTGTTTTTGATTGATTAAAGTACTTCTGGAGCAAGTGACACGATCTTCATGAAACCACCGTCACGCAATTCACGTGCAACTGGGCCAAAGATCCGAGTTCCGCGAGGAGTTTTGTCGTCACGGATGATTACTGCTGCATTTTCGTCGAATTTGATGTATGAACCATCTTTACGACGAGCACCTGATTTAGTACGAACGATAACAGCTTTTACAACGTCACCTTTCTTAACCGCACCACCAGGAGTAGCTTGTTTTACTGATGCAACGATTACATCACCGATGCTCGCGAATTTACGTTTTGAACCACCAAGAACTTTGATTGTCAAGATTTCGCGTGCGCCACTGTTATCAGCGACTTTCAAACGAGTTTCTGTTTGAATCATTTACGTTTTCTCCTTTCAGGTATGATTAGATGATGACCGCTTCTTCAACGACTTCTACAAGACGGAAGCGTTTTGTAGCTGAAAGCGGACGAGTTTCCATGATACGAACGATATCGCCTTCTTTAGCAACATTGTTTTCATCATGAGCTTTGTATTTTTTAGAATAGTTGATACGTTTACCATAGACTGGGTGGTTACGTTTAGTTTCAACTACAACTGTGATTGTTTTGTCCATTTTGTCAGACACAACGCGTCCAACAAGAACTTTACGATTATTGCGTTCCATTGAAATTCTCCTTCCCTAGTCTATTATTTAGCTTCTGATTGAACAGTTTTGATACGAGCGATTTGTTTTTTCACTTCTTTCAAACGTCCAGTTTGTTCCAATTGACCAGCAGCCGCTTGGAAACGAAGTTCAAACAATTCTTTCTTCAATTCATTTTCACGCTTCGCGAGTTCTTCTTGAGAAAGACCACGAAGTTCTTTAACAAATTCTTTTACTTCTGTAAGTTTCATGACCTCTCCTTATTCTGCTTCACGTTTCACAAATTTAGTTTTAACTGGCAATTTGTGGCTAGCAAGACGAAGCGCTTCGCGTGCGATCTCTTCAGATACACCAGCAATTTCGAACATCACTTTACCACGTTTAACTGGTGCTACCCAACCTTCAGGAGCCCCTTTACCAGATCCCATACGTACCCCGATAGCTTTAGCGGTGTATGATTTGTGTGGGAAAATCTTAATCCAAACTTTACCACCACGTTTCATGTAACGAGTCATGGCGATACGAGCAGCTTCGATTTGACGGTTTGTGATCCAGTGGCTTGTTGTAGCTTGAAGACCGTATTCACCGAATGCTACTTCTTTTCCACCTTTTGCTTCACCGCGCATTTTACCACGGAATTCGCGACGGTGTTTTACACGTTTAGGTACTAACATTGGTTATTTACCTCCTTTAGCGTCTTTACGAGCTGGAAGAACTTCACCACGGTAGATCCATACTTTAACACCAAGTTTACCGTAAGTAGTGTCTGCTTCTTCCCAAGCGTAATCGATATCAGCGCGAAGTGTGTGAAGTGGAACAGTTCCTTCAGAGTATCCTTCTGCACGGGCAATATCTGCACCGTTCAAACGACCTGATACTTGAGTTTTGATTCCTTTAGCTCCAGCACGCATAGCACGTTGGATCGCTTGTTTTTGTGCACGACGGAAAGCAACACGTTGTTCCAATTGACGAGCAATTCCTTCACCAACAAGGTGAGCATCCAAGTCAGGACGTTTGATCTCAATGATGTTGATGTGGACTTGTTTACCAGTCAATTTGTTAAGAGCTGCACGAAGTGCATCAACGTTTGCTCCACCTTTACCGATAACCATACCTGGTTTAGCAGTGTGAAGAGAAACGTTAACTTTGTTTACTGCGCGTTCGATTTCAATAGTTGAAACGGCTGCGTCAGCCAATTCTTTTTGAATGAATTTACGGATTGCAAGATCTTCATGAAGGTAATCCGCGTATTCTTTTTCAGCATACCATTTGGCATCCCAATCACGGATGATACCAACACGCATACCAATTGGATGTACTTTTTGACCCACGAGTTTACCTCCTTATTTTTCTGCAACAGCTACTGTGATGTGAGCTGTACGTTTGTTGATTGGTGAAGCTGAACCTTTCGCACGTGGACGGAAACGTTTCATTGTTGGTCCTTCGTTTGCGAATGCTTCAGATACTACCAAGTTAGCTTTTTCCAAACCAAAGTTGTTTTCAGCGTTTGCTACTGCTGAGTTCAACACTTTAAGGATGATCCCTGCAGCTTTGTTTGGTGTGAATGTCAAAATAGCGATGGCATCGGCTACGCTTTTACCACGGATGTTGTCAAGAACAAGACGTGATTTACGAGGTGAAACACGCACTGTACGAGCCATTGCTTTAGCTGAAGTAATTTCTGCCATTTATGTTCTCCTTATTTTCTACGTGTCTTCTTGTCGTCTGCCGCGTGACCTTTGTAAGTACGAGTTGGTGCAAATTCACCAAGCTTGTGACCTACCATGTCTTCTTGGATGTAAACAGGTACATGTTTACGTCCATCATAAACTGCGATAGTGTATCCGATGAAACTTGGGAAGATCGTTGAACGACGTGACCAAGTTTTAATTACTTTTTTCTTTTCGTCGTTTGCTTGAGCTTCAACTTTTTTCATCAAATGCTCATCGACGAAAGGTCCTTTTTTAAGACTACGTCCCATTTTGTAATTTTCTCCTTTAAAATTTAGTACCACAGCGGCTTGCGCTGCTAAGCAGCGCTACCGAGCTGGCGGAAAGTGTAAGCTAGTTGCTTATGATTATTTTTGGTTGCGACGACGAACGATAAGTTTGTCAGATTTCGCTTTCTTGTTACGAGTTTTAAGACCAAGCGCAGGTTTACCCCAAGGAGTAGATGGCGCTTTACGTCCAACTGGTGCTTTACCTTCACCACCACCGTGTGGGTGATCATTCGGGTTCATTACAGAACCACGAACTGTAGGGCGAACACCTTTCCAGCGGTTACGTCCCGCTTTACCAAGGTTTACAAGTCCATGTTGTTCGTTTCCGACAACACCAACTGTAGCACGGCAAGTTCCAAGGATCATACGAACTTCGCCTGATTGAAGACGAACAAGTACATATTTACCTTCAGAACCCAATACTTGAGCAGAAGCTCCAGCAGCACGTACCAATTCTCCACCTTTACCAGGTTTCAATTCGATGTTGTGGATCAAAGTACCAACTGGGATATTAGCAAGTGGAAGAGCATTTCCGACTTTGATATCTGCTTCTGGTCCTGATACGATGCGTTGACCTACTTCAAGACCTTTAGGGGCAATGATGTAAGCTTTCACACCGTCAGTGTAGTGTACAAGCGCGATGTTAGCTGAGCGGTTTGGATCGTATTCGATCGTTTTAACGACTGCTTCAACTCCATCTTTGTTACGTTTGAAATCGATCAAACGGTAATGACGTTTGTGTCCACCACCTTGGTGACGAACAGTGATACGACCGTTGTTGTTACGACCTGCTTTGTTTTTAAGAGAAACAAGCAAAGTTTTCTCAGGTGTGTTTGTTGTGATTTCAGCGAAATCCAAAGAAGTCATATTACGGCGACCGTTTGTTGTTGGTTTATAAACACGAATTCCCACGATATTTCCTCCTTAGATTATTCAGCTTCAGTAGCAAACAACTCGATTGCTTTAGAATCAGCTGCAAGCGTGATGATAGCTTTTTTAGTTTTTGAAGTAAAACCAGTGTAACGTCCAACGCGTTTTGCTTTAGGTTTTACGTTTACAGTGTTCACATTCGCAACTTTTACACCTTCAAACGCAGCTTCAACAGCTTGTTTGATCAAAAGTTTGTGAGCGCGAGTGTCAACTTCGAATACATATTTGCCTGCTTCAAGTTGAGCCATTGACTTTTCAGTGATAACAGGTTTTTTGATAACATCATACAAATTCATTATGCAAGAACCTCCTCGATTTTAGAGATAGCTGCTTGAGTAACAAGAAGTTTGTCACTATTTGCGATGTCAAGAACACTTGCAGTTGTAGCAGTCGCAACTTTCACGTTTGGAAGGTTACGAGCTGAAAGAGCTGCGAATTCATTTCCTTCTTCAAGAATAACAAGGACTTTAGAATCGATGCTCAAAGCTGCAAGAACTTTTGCAAATTCAGCAGTTTTTGGAGCTGTAAATTCAAGAGAATCAACGGCTACAAATTTGTTTTCAGCAACTTTTTCTGAGTAAACAGATTTAAGTGCAAGGCGACGAACTTTTTGAGGAAGTTTGTACGCATAGCTACGTGGAGTTGGTCCGAAGACAATTCCACCACCACGCCATTGTGGAGAGCGGATAGAACCTTGACGAGCACGCCCAGTTCCTTTTTGACGCCATGGTTTGCGTCCGCCACCTGAAACGGCTGAACGGTTTTTAACTGCGTGAGTTCCTTGACGAAGGCTAGCACGTTGGCTGATGATCACATCAAATACAACTGCTTGGTTTGGTTCGATACCAAAGATCGCATCGTTAAGAACAACTTCGCCCGCTTGTTTACCAGTTTGGTCGAATAATGTTACATTTGCCATTTTGACTGTATTCCCCTTTCCTTATTATTTACCAGCTTTAACTGCTGACTTGATAGTGATAAGAGATTTCTTAGCACCTGGTACGTTACCTTTGATAAGGATAACGTTCTTTTCTGGAACAACTTGTACAACTTCAAGGTTTTGAATAGTTACACGATCGCCACCCATGCGTCCTGCAAGGTTTTTACCTTTGAATACGCGGTTAGGTGCAACAGGTCCCATAGAACCTGGACGACGGTGGTAACGAGAACCGTGAGCCATAGGTCCACGTGATTGTCCGTGGCGTTTGATAACACCTTGGAAACCTTTACCTTTAGAAGTACCAGTTACATCAACAATGTCTCCAGCTTCGAAAGTGTCAACTGTGATTTCAGCACCAACTTCCAAGCCTTCAACGTTTTTGAATTCACGAATGAAGCGCTTAGGAGCCGTGTTAGCTTTTGCTACATGTCCTTTAGCAGGTTTGTTGCTCAATACTTCGCGTTTGTCATCGAAACCAACTTGGATAGCGTTGTAACCATCTGTTTCAACAGTTTTAACTTGAAGAACAACGTTTGGAGTTGCTTCGATAACTGTTACAGGGATCAATTCGCCAGCTTCAGTGAAGATTTGAGTCATTCCCACTTTTTTCCCTAAGATTCCTTTTGTCATGAGAAAATAGTTCCTTTTCTATAGTTTTTTATTCAAAAAGTTTTTAACGAGCGTTTTTTATGCTCTGGATCAAGCTTTAGATTAAAGTTTGATTTCTACGTTTACACCACTTGGAAGATCCAATTTCATCAAAGCGTCAACTGTTTTTTGAGTTGGGTTGATGATATCGATCAAACGTTTGTGTGTACGCATTTCGAATTGTTCGCGAGAATCTTTGTATTTGTGAGTCGCACGAATGATTGTGTAGAGGCTACGTTCAGTTGGAAGTGGGATTGGACCCGCAACTTGTGCACCTGTACGAGTAGCTGATTCTACGATTTTTGCAGCCGCTGTGTCGAGTGTACGGTGTTCGTACGCTTTCAAACGGATGCGGATTTTTTTGTTTGCCATCTTTTTCTCCTTTTCGTCTATTTAAGATAATAGGCTAGCTCCACAAGAAAACCGACGCGCGTTGCGTGGCAATGCAACCGAGCGTGTCGCAACCTCTTGCATCAAAGCTAATAGCTGTTTTTCACAGCACCATAGTAGTTTAACACAAACAAAGGCCCAATGCAAGGGATTTGAGAAGATTTTTTTCGTTTTTTTGATGAAAGTGTTTTCGAAAGAAATAGAGTGCTAAAAAAGTTGCTATTATATAGGAAAAAGGGAGCGAGACAGAACAAATTTATAACCAATTTGTTCGTCGTCTCGCCCCCGCACAGTTGATTAGGTTATCTTTGGAGCTTAACAAGCGAACAAAGATACCAATCAACTACTGCGTCTAGCAGTTATTCCTATTATTCTCAGATGGATGTAGTCTTTTTTCTTCCTATTTATCTATTTCTAGAAATTCCGTCCTGATTTGTTATAGCCATATTTTTCGACGAAATGCTCGCGGAATTCTAAGAGATTGTCATCCATGATGGCTTGACGGACCTGCTTCATGAGGTTGATCAAGAAATACAAGTTGTGGTAGCTAGTCAAGCGAATACCGAAGGTTTCATCTGCCTTGAGGAGGTGGCGAAGATAAGCTCGGGTGTAGTTCTTACAAGTGTAGCAATCACATTCGGGATCCAGCGGTGTAAAGTCTTCTGCAAATTGCGCATTTTTCACTACTAGACGTCCTTGACTAGTCATACAGGTACCATTTCGTGCAATCCGCGTCGGCAAGACACAGTCAAACATGTCCACTCCACGAATAACGCCATCAATCAGACTGTCTGGAGCCCCCACTCCCATGAGATAGCGTGGCTTGTTCTCTGGTAAGAGCGGCGTTGTGAAATCAAGTACGGCATTCATCTCTTCATGGCTTTCCCCAACAGCTAAGCCACCGATAGAATAGCCTGGGAAGTCCATGCTGACCAAATCTTGAGCAGACTGACGGCGCAAGTCTTCAAATCCAGCCCCTTGGACAATCCCGAAAAGACCTTGATCATGAGGGCGACGGTGAGCCTTCAGGCCACGTTCTGCCCAACGACTGGTCCGTTCGATCGATTTTTTCACATAATCATAGGGCTGATAGAACTGAGGACATTCATCAAAGGACATCATGATGTCGCTCCCTAGATTGTTTTGGATCGAGATGGCCTTTTCTGGGGAGAGGAACATCTTCGAGCCGTTGAGGTGGTTTTTAAAGGTCACCCCTTCTTCGGTAATATTGCGGGTATCCGCTAATGAATAGACCTGGAAGCCTCCACTATCTGTCAAAATGGGCTGGTCCCAGTTCATGAACTGGTGCAATCCTCCTGCTTTTGCGACTAGATCATCCCCGGGACGAAGCCAGAGATGGTAGGTGTTGGCCAAAATAATTCCGGAACCCATTTCCTTGAGGTCTTCTGGCGATTGGGTCTTAACAGTTGCCTGAGTCCCTACAGGCATAAACATTGGGGTCGGGAAGGTCCCGTGAGGGGTGATAATTTCTCCCAGACGAGCACCTGTATGCTTTTCTTTTTTGATTAATCGATATTGAATCGGTGAATCTGTCATGGTTACCTCCGTACTGGGAAAAACAGTCCCAGCCTTCTTATTCCTGTCACAGTTTTCCTGTGAGCACCTGTACGATTGTACCAAATTTTACCGGCTCTGTCACGGACTTATGTTATAATAAAAAGTACTACTATGAAGAGAGTATCATCTATGAACCTTAAACTGATTCGCCTCCGGGCACGTACCATGCAAGTCCAGCAACCGGGCTTAGCTATCCTTTTTGCTCTTCCGGTCCTGTTGACCATTCTTGCTAACTTTCTCTTAAGTGGGCAAGATCTGGTCGATCTACTACCGGACATGACCTTGCAGCAAGCAAGTATCTACATGATCCAGCGTCAGGTCTTTCCTTCTGTCGTCTCCTTTGTCATCTCCATATTAGTGGTCGGTGCGACTTTTAGCTATTTAGATACGATTAATCCCAAGATCGAACACCGAACACGCGTCTTAGATATCTTTAAACAAGATCGCTTTACCTCTGTATTTGCCACCTTGATCTTGAAGCAAGCCGTCCTCTTTTTATGGGGAGTCATCCTCTATGCGGGAAGTCTCATCAGCACCTACGCCAGCATTCGATTTTTAGCGATTTACGACAAGGTGAGCAACCCTAGCACTTTGAGTGCTTCCAGTCCTGAATTCCAATCTCTCATGCAACAAATGCCCCTGATGACTGCTGGCGTCGTACTTGGCCTGATCGGCCTCCTCTTTTACCTGCCACAATACTACAGTCTCAGCTTGGTCGAATTGATCCTCTACGAGCAATTACGAGACGGCGACTACAAGGGAGCCTTTGGAGTCCTTCGCAAAAGTCGTGAAACCATGAAAGGGTTCCGCAGCAATCGCTTGGTGCTCGATCTAACCTTGATTGGTTGGTACTTCCTGAATTACTTCACGCGCGATGTCATCGGCTTTTATACCATGCCTTACTTTATCAACTGCCAAATTGCCTTTTACGATCAAATCAAGCAGATCAAACAAGGGCCGCGCCATTTTACAGGTCATCCAAGCCATGAAGTTAAATAAGATGAAGAAGAGAACCCCAGTTTCCTGCTGGGGTTCTCTTCTATAATTTTACTGCCAATTTCTTGTCCGTTATACTCCGTACAGGGATGCACCCAAGATTAATCGGGTATGTTCCCGTTTGATACAGCGGTTCATGACGATATCTTCTCGACCTGCTCCTCGAAGAATTTCTTCTGCTTCTTGATTTTCCAGTCCCAATTGTGCCCAGAAAATTTTCGCATCCGTATCAATAAAATCACGTGCCACATCTGGTAAAAACTCACTGCGACGGTATACATCAACGATATCTACTGGGAATGGGATATCCTGTAAGCTAGCGTACACCGTCTCCCCAAGGATCTGACCTCCAGCTGCACGGGGGTTGACGGGAATAATCCGATAACCCCGCTCTTGCATTTCCTTGCTGACACGATGACTGGTTGTATCTTCGCGATCAGATAATCCAACTACAGCGATAATCTTGCTCGTTTCTAGGTAATGTTTGATAATGCCATCACTAGGATTGCGAAATGAATAAACCATAAGAATCTCCTTTTGTATGCGTTTCCTTTCTTTAAATAGTATAACAATACGGAAGGCATTGCAAGTGTTTGTCGTTAAAAGCGGTAGGAAACTGAAAAGTTTCCTACCGCTTTCTGTTTTGAACAAACTCAATTTTATTTGGCTTCATACCATGTCTTGCCTTCATTTTCATCGGCTTCCAGTGGTACTGCAAGTTCGATAGCGGATTCCATGGTCTCTTTGACGAGTTCTTTGATCGCTGCCAGTTCATCACTTGGCACTTGCAGAACGATTTCATCGTGGACCTGAAGGAGCATCTTGGTCTTGTATGCTCCTCTTTCTAGCGCTTGGTCCAAGTGGATCATGGCAATTTTCAAGATGTCTGCTGCAGATCCTTGGATGGGTGAGTTAATAGCTGTCCGTTCCGCAAACCCTCGAACATTGAAGTTGCGAGAATTGATATCTGGAATCTCCCGACGGCGCTTGAAGAGAGTCTCCACATAGCCTTTATCACGCGCTTCCCGTACCACTCTCTCCATATAGTCCTTGATGCCAGGGTAGCGTTCGAAATAGGTCTCAATGTAGGCCTTGGCTTCTTTTCGACTGATCCCCAGGTTGTTAGACAGGCCAAAGTCGGAAATTCCATAAACCACACCGAAGTTTACTGCTTTTGCATTGCGGCGGTCATTTGGCGTCACATCTTCTGGTTTTTCAATGTTGAAGACGCGCATAGCAGTCGATGTATGGATATCTGCCCCATGCTTAAAGGCATCAATCAAATGCTCATCTCCTGAAATATGGGCCAAGACGCGCAGTTCGATCTGTGAATAGTCCGAACTCAACAAGACACTGTTTTCCTCTTCTGGGACAAAGGCCTTACGAATAAGACGACCTTGCTCCAAACGGACAGGAATGTTTTGCAGGTTGGGATCCACGCTGGACAAGCGGCCTGTCTGCGTCAAATCCTGTACATAACGGGTATGGATCTTCCCATCTTCCAAAATCCAATCTTGAAGACCGATGACATAGGTTGACTGGATCTTAGCAATTTGGCGGTATTCAAGAATCTTAGACACGATCGGTGCAATTGGAGCCAGGCGTTCCAAGACATCAACAGCTGTTGAATAGCCGGTTTTGGTCTTCTTGGTGTATTCAAGAGGGAGTTCCAATTTTTCAAAGAGGATGACGCCCAATTGTTTTGGAGAATTGATGTTGAACTCTTCTCCTGCAAGCTCGTAGATTTCTTGGGTCAAGCGCTCCAAGACCACTTCGTTTTCCACCTGCATGTCTTCTAGGGTCTGGCGCTCTACCTTGATCCCCGCGATTTCCATCTTGGCCAAAACAGCTGCTAGCGGTTGCTCCATATCATAGAGCAAATCTAGTTGATCATGGGCCTGCAACTGCTCTACCATGGGTTCTTCCGTGTCTAGTAAAACAGCGACTTTCCGTGCCAAATGCTCTAATAGGACCGCCTTTTCTGGGATAGCTTTTTTGGCTCCCTTGCCATAAACGACTTCATCCAGCGGCAGCGCAATCTGACTATAGAGACTCGCAATGGTTGAAATCTCATTGTCCTCTACGGTCGACAAGAGATACTTGGCCAATCGACTGTCAAACGCGGGATTTTGAAGGGTAATGCCCAAGTGGCTGAGCAAGACCTTGGCCCGCTTGAAGTCATAGACCTTGAGGGGCGTTTTTTCGAGAAATTCTTTGAAAATCGGTGTTTGTAAAAGACCAGTATCTGTACTCGCGTAGAGCTGACCTTTTGTCCCCCATGCGAAACCGATGATGGGTTCCGTATGGTAATTGTCCCCAAAAATCTCAAAATGGAAGAAACTATCTTCCGTGAGCATATCTGAAGTAACTTGCTCGACTTCTGTATAGTCAATAGCTACAGGAGCTACTTCTTCTCCACTGAAATCCAAGGCCTGACGGAGTTGCTTGAAGCCCATCTCCTCATAAAACTTGGCGAGATTTTCTAGATGGGGGCCCGTATAGGTGATATCATCCAGGCCAATCTCAATGGGCGCATTGGTATCGATGGTCGCGAGAGTTTTGGATAGGTAGGCCTGCTCCTTGTCATTGATGAGGTTTTCCTTCATCTTAGAAGCCTTCATCTCGTCGATATGCTCGTAAATGCCATCAAGAGAGCCGTACTCTAGGAGTAGTTTGATCCCTGTCTTTTCTCCGATCTTAGTCACACCTGGGATATTATCCGATTTATCTCCCATCAAGGCCTTGAGGTCGATAAATTGCTCTGGTGTCAGCCCCATCTTTTCTTTGAGATAGGCCGGAGTGAATTCCTCAAACTCCGCTACCCCTTTTTTGGAAATCTCAACCACCGTATTGTCATCTGTCAGCTGGATCAAATCCTTATCCCCAGAGACAATGGTGACTTCAAATGGCACCGAAGTAGTTTCTGCCATCTTATCTAGTGTTCCAATAATATCATCCGCTTCATACTGGGCCAGCTCATAATGGCGGATTCCCAAATGATCCAGTTGCTCACGAATGAAAGGAAACTGCTCGCGGAACTCATCTGGAGTTTTTGCACGGCCCCCTTTGTAGTCGGCATACATCTCCGTCCGAAAAGTCGTCTTTCCTGCATCAAAAGCAACGAGGACATGGGTCGGTTGGATGCGCTCTAAGAGATGGCTCAACATGAGGTTAAAGCCATAAACCGCATTGGTATGCAGACCATTAGCATTTTTGAAACGGTCAATTTGATTATAGAGTGCAAAAAAGGCACGAAAAGCGACGGAAGACCCGTCGATGAGTAGTAATTTATTCTTTTTTTCCATAGGCCTATTATACCACGAATCACAAGGTCTCTGGTACATAAAAACTCTACCCTTTCGGGTAGAGCCTTCTTTAGGAGTTTCTTATGAAAAATGAAGAGAAGTGTTTATTCGCCGTAACAAGAACCTTGTTGTGGCAATTTCTTAAAGCGTTTTGGATAATTAACTGAGATTTTCATTTTCTGTACCTCATTTCTTATTGGATGAGTACAGTATACAAGAGAAACCTAAACGATTCCTTATAGAAAGCTTCAAGAAAACTAAAAGCTGAGGCGCAAAACACGCGGTTGTTTTTTGCTGCAAGCTGGTAACTGAAGATGAAGCCCTGTCTCATCTTGGCTCCAAGAAAGAAGCTGACTTTCTCCAAGGAGCTCTACCTTTTGAATGCGCGCATGAAGAATTCTCGGTTGCTTGAGATCATAGGCGAGAGACGGCAAGGTCAACTCTTCCGTCCTTCCACTTGGTTCCAGCTGGATAGCATAAAGAAAACCATCACGCATGGTATAGCGGAAATCTTGGCTGGTATAGAGTGGCGCTTCTCCATCTGAGAAGGAACCTTCCTGGGCCTCGGTCGGTCCGTCTGATGACACCCGCCAAGGCCGACTCTGATAAATGGCTTCTCCATTTACCGCCAGCCAGTTCCCGATCTCTGTGAGGATGTCTTGGTCTTGCTCAGGAATAGTGCCATCTGCCTTGGGTCCAATATTGAGCAGAAGATTGCCATTTTTGGCCACAACATCGACTAAATTTTGTAGCAATTCCTTACTGGTCTTGTAGGCTAGATCCTGGGTATAGCACCAAGAATTACGGGCGATCGCGGTATCCATTTGCCACGGAAAGGCTTGCGTCTCTCCGTATCCTCCCCGCTCCATCTCGACGATTCCTGAACCGAAAGGGAGGGCGTCCTGTTTGTAACAAACAGCCACCTTGCGATCTTCTTGTGCTGCTAGATTGTAATAATAAGCCAAAAAGCGCATCAAGTAGGGACGGAAACTCTCATGCTGGATCCACCAGTCAAAATATAGGAGCTCTGGTTGGTAGTCCCGCACCAGTTCACAGGTTCGCAACAGCCAATCTTCCAAGTATTCTTTGCTTGGATAAGGCTTGGAAGTCAGATCAAAATGATCCTTGGGCTCTGGCTCGGCTGGCCAATAAAGGCTGTCTCTTGGGACTTCTTGCGGAATGTCACTAGTGAATTCCTTGCCATGTGAAAAGAAAAACTGGTGTTCTGCCCGGTGAGAGGACGTACAGAAGTGCAGGCCACGTTTTTCTGCTTCCTCCCTCAGCTCCCCTAAGACATCTCGTCTCGGCCCCATTTCTAAGCTATTATAAGGCGAGAGAGTAGAGGCATACATCTGAAAACCATCGTGGTGCTCCGCAACTGGGAAAAGATACTGAGCTCCCGCTTTTTGAAAGAGATCTAGCCAAGATGCCGGATCAAATTGATCGGCTGTAAAAAGAGGAATGAGATCCTTGTAGCCAAAGATAGCCTGGTCTCCAAAATGCTCTCGATGATAGTCATAGCAAGGATTCCCTTGGATATACATATTTCGCGAATACCATTCCGAACCAAAGGCAGGTACACTGTAGACGCCCCAGTGGATAAACATTCCAAATTTGGCATCCCGATACCAATCTGGACAGACTTGATGGCTAAGAGAGTCCCAGCTTGGTTCAAAAGGACCTGACTGGATGACTTGATCAATCTCTTCAAGGCTTATCATGCTCTTCTCCTCTTTTCTTGTTACTACCTCTATTGTAACGAGAAACCCTCGTTTGTAAAGACAAACGAGGGGAATGTTTAAAATAGTAGACAAAGAGCTTGATCTAGGAGAATCAAGCTGATGATGAATGAAATGAAGCTTCTAGCCCTTCACTGCTTGAGAAATGAAACGAGCGATGGCGTCTGTCTCCCCTTGGTGGAGAGCCTTAACGATCTTGGACCCCACAATAACCCCATCTGAGACCTTGTTGAAACGGTGAACATCCTCCATGCTGGAAACTCCAAAACCTGTTAAAACAGGAATGGACGCTATTTCGTGTAATTGGGCCAAGTGGTGGTCCAAATCCTCTCGATAGCTACCAGCTTTCCCCGTCACTCCATTGACAGCAACGGCATAGATAAACCCTTCTGCATCTTGGATCAATTTCTTCTGGCGCTCGATTCCTGTGGTTAAGCTCACTAGTGGCACCAAAGCGATGTCTTTATCCACTAATAGAGGTTCTACCAGATCCGCATGCTCATGAGGGAGATCCGGAATAATCACTCCCTTGACCGCTGTTCCTTCTACAGCTCTAAAGAAATTTTCGAGCCCATATTGGAACAAGGGGTTGAAATAGGTCATGATGACCAAAGGAACACTTGTCTCCAGACGCTGGATCGTTTGCACCAGTTTCTCTGTCGTCGTCCCATGGGCTAAACTTCGTAGTCCCGCCTCTTCAATCACAGGGCCATCTGCCACCGGATCCGAAAAAGGAATGCCAACCTCAATAGCTGAGACACCAAGCTCCTCCAAAAATTGGATGGTTTCCTGCAAACCTGCCAAGCCTTTTTCATGATCTCCTGCCATGATATAAGGAACAAAGATCCCTTGCTGCTGGTCTTTCAGCTTTTGTAAATGCTCTGTTAAGGTCTTTCCCATCTTACTCTCCCCTCTCTTGTTCTAGGCGGTCTTTGACTTGTACCACATCTTTATCCCCACGACCTGATAAGCAAACGATCATAGATTTTTCAGGCCCCATTTCCTTGGCCAATTTCACCGCATAGGCGATAGCATGGCTCGATTCCAGAGCTGGAATGATTCCTTCTACTTTCGAAAGCAATTGAAAGGCTTCTAGGGCTTCTTGGTCTGTCACAGGCACATAGGTTGCCCGCTTGATCTCATGGAAATAAGAATGCTCTGGCCCAATTCCTGGGTAATCGAGACCTGCTGAAATCGAGAAGGCTTCTAAAATCTGTCCATGAGCATCCTGTAACACATCCATCAAGGCGCCGTGAAGGACTCCCGGACGCCCCTTGGTCAAGGTTGCTGCATGCTGGTCTGTATCCACTCCAAGGCCAGCAGCTTCTGCCCCATACATGGCAACAGATGTATCTTCAACAAAAGGATAAAAGAGCCCAATGGCGTTCGATCCGCCTCCTACACAGGCTAAGACTGCATCTGGTAGCGCACCGTCATTTTGCTCTGCAAATTGGCGTTTAGCTTCTCGACCGATGACACTTTGAAAATTACGGACAATCTCTGGGAATGGGTGAGGTCCTAGAGCAGAACCCATGATATAGTGGGTATCCTCCACATTTGCTACCCAGGCTCTAAGGGCAGCATTGACCGCATCCTTGAGAACACGTGACCCATCTGTTACTGATTGAACCTTGGCACCCAACAACTCCATCCGAAAGACATTGAGGGCTTGGCGTTTGACATCTTCTTCCCCCATGTAGATGGTGCATTCCATATCAAATAAAGCAGCAGCCGTTGCCGTTGCAACACCGTGCTGTCCGGCCCCTGTTTCTGCGATGATCTTTTTTTTGCCCATCCGATGTGCCAATAAAACTTGTCCTAGGGCATTATTAATTTTATGAGCCCCTGTGTGGTTGAGATCTTCTCTTTTAAGAAAGATCTTGGCTCCACCGATGTACTTGGTAAGATTTTTAGCGTAATAGAGCGGTGTTTCCCGACCGACATATTGTTTCAGAAGCTGATCCAATTCTGCTTGAAAAGAAGGATCTGCTTGACTTTCTCTATAGGCTTCTTCTAATTCTAAAACTGCTGTCATCAAGGTTTCAGGGACAAATCGTCCCCCGAACCGCCCGTAAAATCCGTTTTTATCTGGTTGTTTATATGCCATGCTTGACCCTTTCTATAAATCGTTTTATCTTTTCTTGATCTTTTATTCCATTTGTCTCGACCCCACTGGATACATCCACCGCATAAGGATGAAAGAAGCGAATAGCATCTGCTACATTATCTACTGTCAAGCCCCCTGCAATAAAGAAGGGCTTTGTGAAATTTTGGGTTTCGAGTTCTTGCCAGTTAAAAGTCTGCCCACTTCCTGCTACAGGAGCATCAAAGAGCAGATAATCGCCACTGGTCTCAGAAAGAGCTGTATCTTTCCCCACTTGAACAGCGCGAATCGTTTGTTGGGGAAACTCTTGCAAGATGGTTTCATCCATCGGCCCATGCACTTGTATCAGGTCCAAGCCCACAACTTGGCAAGCTTGCTCCACTTCTTCTCTTTGTGGTGATACAAAAACACCGACTTTTTGAACCCCCTTTGGAATGCCTGTAGCCAACTCCCGGGCTTGCTCCAGCGTCACTTGCCGTTTGCTTGGTGCAAAGACAAAACCAATGTAGTCCGCACCAGCTTCAACAGCTGTCTGGACAGCTTCTGGAGTGGACAGTCCGCAAATTTTAACCTTTGTCAATCTGCAACTCCTTTACTTTTTCAGCCACATTGTCTGCCTTCATGAGGGCTGTCCCAACGAGAATGCCATTAAAATAAGGAGCCAGCATGCGCGCGTCTGCTGCTGTGAAAATAGCAGACTCCGAGATGTAAACCGGTTCTTGTTCAAAGCTTGTCGCCAATTCCAGGCTAGTATGAAGATCTGTCTCAAAGGTCACCAAGTTGCGATTATTGACCCCTATGATCTGAGCCCCAATCCGGTGAGCGATCTCTAGTTCTGTCAGATTATGGGTCTCCACCAAGACCTCCAGGCCAAGATGGGTCGCAAACTCATAGAGCTCCTTCAGACGAGCCTCTGGTAAGGCTGCAACTATCAACAAGATCACGGTTGCCCCTGCGTTTCGCGCCCGAATCAGTTGCTTTTTATCCACAATGAAATCTTTGTTGAGGGTGGGAATACGCACTCGACTAGATATTTCCCGGAGATACTCGATATTACCCTTGAAAAACACTTCATCGGTCAAGACAGAAATCATCACGGCCCCATTTTCTTCGTAAGTCTTAGCCTGCGCGACGATATCCACATCGACATGAATATCTCCCAGACTCGGGCTTGCCTTTTTCACCTCTGCGATGATCTGAAGCTTTTCTGGATGACTCTTTAGGTAATCATACAGGCGGTAGGTCTCGCGCAAAGGTTGGAGTTTCTCTTCTTTCATCGCAGCCACTTCCCGCGCCTTTTCCTTTAGAATCTTTGGCAAGAATTCTTGACTCATTTTTGATACTCCTGTAATAATCTCAATTTCTCAAGGGCAGCCCCACTGGCAATCACTTCACGTGCCAAGGCAATCCCCTTCTTGATAGAATCTACTTTGCCGTTGGCATAAAAACCAAGGCCAGCATTCAAGACCGTCACCTCTAAGAAGGGACTCGCTTCATTCTTCAAGACGCTGAGCAAAATTTCCGCATTGCGTTTGGCGTCACCACCTCGTACTTGATCAATTTCAATGCGCTCCATTCCTATATCTTCTGGTTGAAAACTGGATAAAGTAACCTGTCCATCTTCCAGAATAGCGAGCTGGGTTTCTCCATCAAGGCCTGCCTCGTCCAAACCTTGTGGACCACTCACCACCACTGCGCGTTTCCTTCCCAAATTCTTTAGAATCTCCGCCGTACTTTCCAGCATATCTGGACGACTGGTTCCCAATAGCTGGGTTTCTAGAGGAATCGGATTGATAAGAGGACCGGTTAAGTTCATCACCGTTGGAACCCCTAGCGCCAAGCGAGCGGGCATAATATAGCGCATGCCAGGATGCAGATTTTTGGCAAATAGGAAGACAATTCCCGCCTTTTCAAACACTCGTCCCAAGTCTTCTGGACCCAAATCAAGGTTAATTCCTAGAGCTTCTAGTACATCCGCAGAACCGGATTTAGAAGAGATCGAACGATTTCCGTGTTTCGCCATCTTGATGCCACCACCAGCAAGGACGAAGGCAGCTGTTGTTGAAATGTTGAAACTATAAGAACGATCGCCCCCAGTTCCACAATTGTCCATCGCTCCTTGAACTTCTGTAGGAATAGCGACTGCATAAGCCTGCATCACTTTTGCAATAGCCGTCCGCTCTTCAACCGTTTCTCCCTTCATTTTGAGACCTAGAAGAAGGGCCGTCACCTGGGCTTCTGAAGCACGACCAGCAACGACTTCCTCCATAGCAGCTTCTAACTCTGCACTGGTTAGATCCATTCCTTCCGCCACTTTTGCAAGCACTTGTTTCATCTTCCGCTCCTTGACTAGTTTGACAAAATTTTCGATGGTCTTGAGCCCATCTGGCGTCCCGATACTTTCTGGATGGTATTGAAAACCATAAATCGGTAAGCTACGGTGTTGAATTCCCATAATCGCTTGATCATCCGTCGTTCGAGAGGTAATGACAAAATCCTCTGGCATGTCTTCAATCGTCAGCGAATGGTAACGCATGACTGGGACTTCTTTTGCGACACCCGCGTATAGAGGAGAGGGAGCTTCTAGCTGGATCTGGCTTTGTTTGCCATGCATGACCTGTGGTGCCAATCCCAAGCGCCCTCCAAAAACTTCTGCAATCGCTTGATGCCCCAAGCAAATCCCCAAGATTGGTTTGACCCCCGCGAAATCTCGGATCATCTCCTCCATCTTACCCGCATCCTTTGGCCAACCTGGACCTGGAGAAAATACCAAGGCATCTGCTTCTTGGGCAACCTGGTACAAATCCGGATCATCATTTCGAAGCACCTGGACCTCATCAAATTTTCCGATATACTGTACTAAATTGTAGGTAAATGAATCGTAATTATCGACTAATAAAATCATCCTTCTTCTCCAATCCTTGTCATCGATTTTGCCTTATTGACGGTTTCTTGGTATTCATTTTCAGCGATCGAATCATAAACGATTCCTGCTCCAGCCTGCACATAAGCCTTCTTATTTTTAAGGATCATGGTTCGAATCGCAATAGCAAAATCAAGATCCCCCGTCACAGAGAGATAGCCAATAGCCCCCGCATAGACGCCTCGTTTTTCTTTTTCTGCTTCATAGATTCGCTTCATGGCTCGAATCTTGGGAGCACCCGAAACGGTCCCAGCTGGAAGAGTTGCCTTCAGAGCCTCAATAGAGGCTAGTCCAGGAAGTAATTGCCCCTTGACCACACTGGTCAGGTGCATCACATAACGGAAGAATTCCACTTCCATATATTTGGTCACTTCAACTGATCCATTTTGAGCGATACGACCAATATCGTTTCGCCCTAGATCCACCAACATCCGATGTTCTGCGACTTCTTTTGGATCCCCTACCAGATCAGCTGCCAATTGCCGATCACTCTCTTCATCGAGCCCTCTGGGACGTGTACCCGCAATGGGATTGGTCGTCACCACTCGGTCCTTGACTGACACCAGACTTTCTGGACTGGCACCGATAATTTGATACTCTCCAAAATCATAAAAGTAGAGATAATTCGAAGGGTTGGTCACGCGCAAATTGCGGTAATAATCTAGCGGTTTACCTGAAAAATCAGCTGAGAAACGTTGACTGAGCACGCATTGGAACATATCTCCTTTTCGAATATAGTCCCGCGCTAGGGCCACCATTTCCTCAAACTCTTTTTGCTCCAAATGATTGTGGAAATGAAGCGCATGCAGGTCCTTGTCCTGAAACTCTTCGTTTGCAGGTCTTGCCAATTGTGCTAACACTTGCTCCAAGCTCGCCACTTGCTCTGCTTCACTCCGTCCACTATAGAGGTTCTCTTCCACCACATAGACCTTTTCCTTTTTGTGATCAAAAATCACATAGCTCTCATATAAGAAAAAGTGAAGATCTGGTGTGCCGATCGTATCTTCCGGAATGGAACCAATGTTCTCATAGAGGCCAATCAAGTCATAGCCGACAAATCCAATCGCCCCACCGTTAAAAGGAAGCTCTTCAGAAGTTTTCGTTTTGACCGTGATGCGATTCAAAAAGTCCAAAGGATCCTCTTCAACAATTTGATCATTGTAATAGAGGACACCATTTTCAAACTTGACTTCACTGACTGGCCGATAGGCTACAATTGAAAAACGCGCATTCTCTTTTTCACGAGGGATCGACTCCAAGATCATTTTATGGGGCGCATCCAAACGCATATAAGCCAAAATTGGACTCAACACATCAGCAGATAAAACTTTTTTCATATCAGAAACCTCTCTTTTAGAACTCTTTTATTCTAAGGAATTCAACCGCACCCTACTTCGCTTGCTAAGGCGAGCAAGGGTATCCCATCGCTCTGTTTGCGCTTTGGGATCTATGTGCCTAAGCGCGCTTCGCTTGCTAAGGCACATAGAAAAGCCCTCACACAAAAACTGTGTGAGGGCGTAGTGTCCGCGGTGCCACCTCTTTTATAGGGAAAAATAGCTGGTCTTTCCCTACATCTCTATCTCCTCTATCAAGGAGTTGCACGGTAAGGGGTGCCAACCGAATTCACATGGGTTAGAATTCATTAATCATAACAGTCCAATTTTCATCAGTCGCTATTGCTTGTTCACAATTCCCACAAGCTCCCTGAAAATAGCTGACTCATTACTTTTCTGTTGCTACCATTATAACCCTTTTTCTTAGAAAGTCAATAAAATTTTTAGTCTTTTTTTATACTTTTTTCTACACTAATTTAATAAAATCAGCTTAAAGAGCCTTAGTGGCCCGTCCTTTTTATCCCAACAATAGGATACTCAATAAAGCTAAAATTGCAGGACCACCTTGGGTCAAGATAATCTTTTTATTGGCTGTCATCGCACCGTAGGCCGCAGCTCCAATAATAAAGAGCACGAAAATCGTAACAACTTCACTATTTTTAGAGACAAACAATCCATACAAGAGGAACACCCCAATCAAGGCATTGTATATCCCTTGATTCTTAAATAAAGAGGTCACAGATGGGCGAGCGAGTTCTTCTTTATCCATGTTGAAAACCCGACTTGTGGTATCAGATGTGGTTCTGATGCTCTCCAAATAAAAAATATACAAATGCTCCAGTGCAGCAAGACTTGCTAAAATAATCGTCAGTAATGACATCGTAGATTCCCCTTTTTATTCAACTGTTATTTGTTCAATGCCAGATACTAATTTGTCCAGCAGGTAAGAAAATTGCTCTTGTTCTTGAGCAGTCAAAATCCGACTCATCTGTTCTTTCACCGCCACATGATAGCGAGGGGGATGTTTGACCAAACGATTATAGGCCGTATCCGTCAAATGAATTAAGATTTCCCGCTGATTCTTTGGATTTCGACTCCGATGGACAAATCCTTCCTTTTCTAATATTTTGAAATGTCGGGTTAAAGCCGCTGGATCAATCTGCAAGCGCTCCTGAACCGCGATCTGATTGCAAGGCGCTTGTTCTAACAAATCCTGCAAGATTTGGTAACGTGTTAAGCTAATCCCTAGGCGCTTTTCAAATAACTGTGTAGTTGATTGATCTGCCAAGCGTAGTTGGTAGAGCAAATCATTTATTTCTGCCATGTCCCTTCCTCTATTCATTTTTGATAAATCAATAATTGACTAATCAATTATAAAACATTTCATATCCTCTGGCAAGAAAAAGAGCTTGCACTATTCTTTCACACAAAAAAAGCCGCCTGATTTGGCGACTCTTAGGGAGATTATTATGAAAAAGAAAAGTTTTAGGATTTTTCTAAACAAAGTTAGGAGGTCTTTGTTTATGCTTCTATTATAGCGGACATTTCTTAAAGAAAGCTTACGACTTTATTTCAAAATGAAAACAAATTCTTTACAGATTCTTTTCAGCGTTTAAAATAGCTGGGATATCTAGTAAGGTGTTCATCTGATGATTGCCTTGATAGTCAGACGTCAAGAAATTGATACTCTGAATCTGGCTATTTCTTGCAAAGTCAATATCCAGGCTCCGATCCCCAATATAGTAGGTATTTTCTGGCTCCAACCCGTACTTCTCCATCAGATACATGGCAGCTTCTGGGTCAGGCTTGCGGGCAAAACCACTTTGACTGGTCAAAATCTCTGTAAAAAAAGATTCCAAACCCAAGTCCCGCAGGATGACAAAGGCATTCTCTCCCTTATGGGTATAGACAAACTGCTCAATTCCAGCTTCTTGTCCCCAGGATAGGACATCACGCGCCCCATCCATCAGAAGGACCTGGGCATTTTTCTCTGCTAGACTTTCAGCTCGGCGATGATTCAAGTCAGTCACATCCAGATGATACTCCTCCGCCACGGCTACTAAAAGATCTTGAACCGAATGCTTCAAGATGAAATCTTTAATGCTGGCTCGGTCAAAGGGAAGCTGATAAGTTGCATAGGTCTCCTCAAGACCTGCCAGAATAGCATCATAGGAATCCAGCAAGGTCCCATCCAAATCCCAAATAAAGGCTCGTTTTGTCATTTTTTCTCTCCTACTTTTCGTCTATATAGCTGACTCAAAAATAGCCAACGAAAGCCATTGTCGAGCAGCGTCCCCGTCCAGACCCCTGGAAGGCCAAAGCCAAGGGTTACTCCAAGCAGATAACCGGCTCCAATTCGAATGACCCACATGCCAATCGTCGTTGCATAAAATGGAAGCTTCCCATTTCCCAAGCCTTGCCAAACAGCTGTATAGATGACCGTTCCTGCTGTAAAGGGCGTTCCCAACAAAGAAAAGAGGACAACCGACAGGCTAGCTTCTACCGCTTTCACATCTTGTGTGTAGAGATGGGTCAGAAGGGTGCCACCAAAAAAGATACTCAGAGCAATGGGCAACATCAACACAAAGGATAAGCAGTAAGACTGCTTTCGAAGGCGGGCAATCTGCTCAAGATCACCTTCACCCAAGCTCCGTGCTACGAGCATGACCGTCGCTGTGGCCACCCCAAACACAGGCATGTAGTTAAACTGGGTCAAGGTCTCTCCGATGGCATTTCCGGCGACTGCCTCAGTCCCAAAAGCAACCACGATCGCAATGATCACCACATCTCCGGCCCGCATCATCAGCCGCTCTCCGGCAGCTGGAAGTGCTAAGTTCAAGAGCTTACGATCCAATCCCCAACGAAGGGGGGCAAAGGGTAGCTGGACCTTTTGCCACAAGAGGATGACGCCCACCAGACGGGCCAGCACAGTCCCCAAAGCCGCACCAACAATGCCCCAGCCAAAAAGGAAAATGGCCACAGAGGAGAATAAAGCATTCAAAACATTGGTCAACAGGCTCACATACATAGGAATACGTGGATTGTTGGCCACCCGAACCAAGGAGCCCAAGGTCGTCATCAAGCCTAAGAGAACTATGGTCCCGCCGACCAAGGAAAGGTAAATCCCCCCGCTTTCGGCTACTGCAGCTTCAGTCCCCAACAGCGAAATCATCTGGCGTCCAAATAACAGCGAAGCCCCTCCTAAGAGAGCACTCAACAACAAGGTCACCTTCAGTGACTCTGTCGCATGGTAGGCAATGTTGGCTTGATTTTTTTCACCCAAGCTTTTGGACATAACACTGGCAACTGCCGCACCCAGTGCCAAAAAGATGGCTTGATAGATGGTGATGATATTCCCTGCGACGGAAACACCTGAAATGGCAATCAAGCCCAGGTGAGCCACTAAATAAGAGTCCACCATGCCCATCAGCATTTGTAAGAAATTTTCACCCATGGCAGGAAGAGCGATATTTAAGATTTTTTTGTATGAATTCATGAGTATATAAAAGAGCCAAACGGCTCTTTTGATCTTTCTAATACAGAGAATTAAAGTCCCAAGTAGTCTTCTACGGCTGCTTGCATGTCTTTGGCTGCCACGCTTGTACGATGGCGAACCGGTGCAGTTTCAAGGCCGTCTACAGCCGGTGGCACAGGAACACCTGAGAGTGTGTGTAATTTAGCCAAGGCTTCGAAATCGCCTAGACCTGTCTCGCCTGTCACCGCTTCTACTGCCACAACAGGGAATTTGTAAGGACTTGCTGTAGAGGCAATGACTGTTTTAGCAGTAT
Organism: Streptococcus parasanguinis; assembly: GCF_001069785.1. Classification (GTDB taxonomy): domain Bacteria; phylum Bacillota; class Bacilli; order Lactobacillales; family Streptococcaceae; genus Streptococcus; species Streptococcus parasanguinis_T. Next base: position 5,088 of record NZ_JVSR01000044.1, on the reverse strand, counting down.
CCCCTGTTTGGCTCCGGTATTTTTGATAAACGGCTGATGCTACGGCTGTATGAGGGTCTTCGATGTAATCAGACGCTTCATAGACCCGCTTGATCTCTGCAGCAGTTTCTGCTTCATCTGCGTATGCAGCCGCAAACAAATCTAAGATGTCTGCATCAAAGTTGGACAATTGGTACTGACCTGTTGCAACGAGGCTTTCCATCAACTCTTTGGTCTTTGTGGCATCATTGCCTACCAAGTGGAAAATCAAGCGTTCCAAGTTTGAAGAGACCAGGATATCCATTGATGGGCTGGTGGTCACCTTGAACTCACGTTTCTTATCATAGACATGTGTTTTGAAGAAGTCTGTCAAGACATTGTTTTCATTTGACGCACAGATCAATTTTCCAACTGGAAGACCGATTTGTTTGGCATAGAAAGCTGCCAAGATATTTCCAAAGTTTCCTGTTGGGACGGTAAAGTTGACTTTTTCTCCCGCTGTGATTTGGCCTGTCTTCACCAATTGCGCATAGGCGTATACGTAATAGACAACCTGAGGCACCAAACGACCAATGTTCATAGAGTTGGCTGATGAGAATTGCATCTTGTTGGCTGCTAATTTTTCACGGAGCGCCACATCATTGAACATGTGTTTGACATTGGTTTGGGCATCGTCAAAGTTTCCATCGATGGCGATGACATGGGTATTGTCCCCAGTCTGAGTCGTCATTTGCAATTCTTGCACCTTGCTGACACCATCTTTTGGATAAAAGACAATGATCTCTGTCCCTGGAACATCGGCAAAACCTGCCATCGCAGCTTTTCCTGTATCTCCAGAAGTCGCCGTCAAGATGACAATTTTATTTTCCAAACCGTGCTTTTTAGCTGCTGTTGTCATAAAGTAAGGCAAGATCGACAAAGCCATATCTTTAAAGGCAATGGTGGAGCCGTGGAAGAGTTCCAAATTGTATTGCCCATCGAGTTTGACAAGAGGAGCAATAGCTGGGGTATCAAACTTGCTGTCATAAGCATGAGAAATACAGTAGTCCAACTCTTCTGCTGTAAAGTCGTCCAAAAAGGCTGACAAAACAAGCTTGGCCACTTCTTGGTAAGAAGCGTCTTTGAGGGTATCAAAATCCAGCTCTACTTGAGGATAAGAGACTGGAGTAAACAAACCGCCATCTGTCGCCAATCCTTGAAGGATGGCTTGACTAGCTGTTACAGTATTTTTTTCATCTCGTGTTGATTGGTAAACTAATGTCATGACTGTTTCATTCCTTTACTAGTAGTCTTCTCATTATATCATAAATGTCAGAAAATTTAACGGCTTTTCGCCAAATCTTGGCAAAGGTCGGCAAATAGAATCCAGATAAAAGAGAGCAGGCGCAACGATTTTGCCCCTACTCTCATGCGAATCTCTTTTACAGGTGTCTGAAAGATTTGATCAAGCCAATCCCAACTCTGCTAAAACAGATGGGAAGTCTTTCTTCAAGCTTTCAAGAGCTACCGTTACTTCTTGACGAGTTTGGTTATTTTTCACAGTAACTTGACCGCTCTCAACTTCACTACTTCCTAAGGTAATCAAGGCTTTGGCCGCAAAGACATCTGCTGACTTAAATTGTGCCTTGAGTTTGCGTCCAAGATAGTCACGTTCTGCCTTGAAGCCTTGGATTCGAAGGGCCTGAACCAAGCTAAGCGCTGCTTCATTGACTTCATCTCCTAGGACAGCGATATAGGCATCTAGACCTGTTTCGATCGGTAATTCAATGCCTTTCTTTTCAAGAACGAGAAGGATCCGTTCCACACCGATACCAAATCCAAAACCAGCTGTCGCAGGGCCGCCGAAGTATTCAACCAAACCATCATAGCGACCACCCGCACAGACTGTCAATTCATTACCTTCAATTTCTGTAATGAACTCAAAAATCGTGTGGTTGTAGTAATCCAAGCCACGCACCATATTGGTATCGATGACATAGGCTACCCCTAAGTCTTCTAACATCCGACGAACCGCATCAAAATGCGCTTGGCTTTCTTCATCTAGATAGTCTAAGATGGAAGGAGCCTGTTCAACCGCGGCCTTGTCTTCTTTTTCTTTTGAATCCAAGACACGAAGCGGATTTTCTTCTAAGCGACGTTGGCTGTCCTTAGACAATTGATCCTTCATTGGCAAGAGGTAATCAATCAAGGCTTGACGATAAGCCTGACGACTGGCAGGGCTTCCCAAGGTGTTCAAGTGCAAGGTCACATTGTCAATCCCTAGTTCTTTCAGGAATTGCGCTGCCATGGCAATGGTTTCGACATCCGTTGCAGGATTGCTCGATCCAAAGCATTCTACCCCAATTTGGTGGAATTGACGCAAACGACCTGCTTGAGGACGTTCGTAGCGGAACATTGGGCCTATGTAATAGAACTTACTTGGTTTTTGTACCTCAGGCGCAAAGAGTTTATTTTCTACATACGAGCGGACAACAGGAGCTGTTCCTTCTGGACGAAGCGTGATATGACGGTCTCCCTTGTCATAGAAATCATACATTTCTTTGGTAACGATATCCGTCGTATCCCCTACTGAACGGCTGATGACTTCATAATGTTCGAAGATCGGTGTGCGGATTTCATCATAATTGTATCGCGCAAAGACCTTGCGTGCAAAGCCTTCTACATATTGCCATTTCGCTGAATCGCCAGGAAGGATATCCTGGGTCCCTTTTGGTTTTTGTAATTTCATAGCCTTCATCCTTTGTCTTACTTTTGCCTCTATTTTACCACAAATTCGAAGAGAAATGGAGACTGGACCGAATTTCCTTCGTTCGACACGTTCAAAAACTCTTTCTCTTCTTGCCTTATCAGCCGAATTATGAGAAAATGGAAGCCATACTACACTGAAAGGATCTTGCGATGAGAGAGGATATCAAAATCAATGACCGCGCCCTGGCACTAGAGAAGTCGTTAATCGAAAAATTGGAGCTTGTATTTGATACCGATGTTGAGTTAGATGTCTATAACCTAGGACTGATCTACGAGATCCATCTAGATGAAGCCGGCACTTGCAAGGTGGTTATGACCTTTACCGATACGGCTTGTAGCTGTGCTGAGAGCCTTCCGATCGAAATCGTTTCGCGCCTCAAGGAAATCGATGGGATCGAAGATGTCAAGGTTGAAGTGACTTGGTCACCCGCTTGGAAAATTACACGAATCAGCCGATACGGGCGCATCGCCCTTGGTCTTCCACCACGATAACAATCATTACCATTTAATAAACGCAGTCAACTAATAAAGGAAGGCCTCTTTGGAAATCGATCCATAATAAAAAAACGAGGAACAAACTCTGCCATCAGAGTTTGTTCCTCGTTTTTTATAATGTTTGAATCCATTCAAACTTTTTCACTACCAGAATGGACTAAGCCTCATCAGCTTTTGGTTCTGGAAGGATTTGATACAACACAATTCCAAGAATGGTTGACGTTGCCACACCCGTGATTTGAAGACCACCGAGGTCAATCATCAAACCACCGATCCCTGATACTAGGATCACACTTGCAATCAAGAGATTCTTTTTATTATCAAAATCAATCTTATGTTCAACTAAAATTTTCAAACCGCTAGCAGCGATAACCCCAAAGAGGGCAATAGACAAACCTCCCAATACAGGAGTTGGAATAGAGTGCAAGAGTGCTGATAGCTTCCCAATAAAGCTCATGACAACCGCAATCACTGCTGCGCCTGAAATAACGTAAACTGAGTAGACCTTACTAAGGGCCATCACCCCAATGTTTTCCCCATAAGAAGTTACCGGAGGAGCTCCAAAGAATCCAGCAATAATCTGTGCCAAGCCATCCCCAGTAAGCGTATGGTCAAGCCCTGGATCCTTGAAGTAATCACGCTCAGTCAAACTATTTAAAACCATGAGGTGGCCAAAATGTTCCGTCATAGTCACAAAGGCAATCGGAGCCATGGTCAAAATCGCACTTGGATAGAGCTTAAAGCTATAATCCACAAATGGAATGTCAAAGTTTGGAACTTGAATCCAATGCGCCGCACTTACCTCTGAGAAATTGACAAAACTATGTCCTGTCAGCAAACCAAGAGCCAATGAGAAAATATAGCCCACAATTAATCCAAGTAAAATTGGGACGACACCGACAATCTTCTTGCCATACATGTTAAAGAGGATAACCGCAAAGAGGGTCACCATCGAAATCAATAGAGCATAACCGCTATAACTTTTATTTAAGGTTGTCGCATCAGTGACTGCATTCGCCGCAAGACTCAAACCAATTACCATGATAATGGGACCAACCACGATTGGTGGAAGGACCTTATTAATCCAATCTTTACCCGCATGCTTAACAATCAGAGCTACAAACAAGTAGACCAAACCGCCCGCCATGGCACCTTGGGCAACCGCTGCGATTCCATCTGTCTTCATCAACATCTGCATAGCAGCAATATAAGCAAAACTAGATCCCATGTAGGCTGGAATCTTATACTTGGTCACGGTTAAGTGAGCCAAGGTCCCCAAACCAGATGAGAACAAAGCAATGGCAGGATCAATCCCAACCAAAATCGGCACCAGCACTGTCGCCCCAAACATGGCAAACAAATGCTGGAAAGATAAACCAATCAATAAACCAGGTTTTGGCATATCATTCACATCATATTTAACGTCATTCACGATCGTAAAAACCTCCTAAAATTAAGATGCGACAAGCTATGGCTAAACAAAAACGTCTACCTTCGATGACCAAATCGTTAGGACACACTCCCTGCTTCCATCATCGACGATTTCTTTTTTGATCAAACCACTTTTCAACTATACAAAAAAATCCCCCACAACAAGGAGATACACAAAATATAGGCTGGTCTTCCCAGGCCTTTCATTTCCATAGCTCCTTGCCTGCCTCTCTGGACAGTATTAAAGGATTGATTCGATTAGTCACAATTATAGCAAATTATAGACTGATTTACAAGAAAAATGACAGATGATACACTCAAATCCACCAAAATGTAATATTCATACGTTTCAGCGACAAGGTCGAAAATAGCCACTTTGAGCCAAAAAAAGAGGCTGGGACAAAAGTCCTAGCCTCTCAATTGTTTTTGGATTGT